>CAZPZR010000011.1:0-36706 GCA_964591105.1 uncultured Lachnospiraceae bacterium
TACGCCCTTTGATGGATAATTTCTTCGAAGCCAATGTTGGTAATCAGAATATTCTCTTTCGAACAACTTATCACCAACTCTTTCGATCGTTGCTTTCATACCAAACTGACGATAGTATGCTCTTGCTTTTACTAGCCATTCCGTATTCCATTTACGCTCTCTTTGTTTTTTTGGCTTTTTCAAAGAAATATTCTCATTTATCTCTTTGTCTGCGGTTTTTATCTGCATTCTCATCTGCTGTGGCAGATGTCCCGTAAATGTAGTTTGAAACCCTACAACATCTTCCCTTTGGCATTCCGGATATGCTTTTAATACATCTCCACGATAGTTTTTCTTGATTTTTGGAGATAAACATTTGTCATGTGAATCATAGAAATTCAGCTCTGTTTCTCCATCACTTATGTACCATCCCTGAATTTGTAACTCCTGTTCTCTACGTTCTACTCGATCAACGCTTCTTGGGATCCATTGCTTTAATTCCAGCAACTTTTCTTTTTTCACATGCATCACTAACTCTTTTCCAGATTCAAAGTCATTCCACACGCTCAGCTGCTGATACTGCTCCCAATCTGCTGGCAATTCTACCCACAAGTAGTATTCTTTCGTAATCTCTTTTCCATCATACTGTTTATGACAATGCGGCAGTAATCTTCTCTCCTCCACTTCATATGTGAGTTCTGTATCATCCAGCGTTATGATTGGATGATTATTCCCCATGCAATTATCACTAAAATTCCCCATAACTAATAGACTATTTTCATTTTTTAAATGAAAGCGACATGCCGTCATTAAAAATAAATTTTTCATATGTGCCCTCTCTTTTTCTACCTTGAAAACAATTTACATAACCGTTTAAAAAACGTAATTATAAACACCGTTAATACCCATAATACACAGAAGGTCTCGAAATCGAATCTCTTTGTGACTGTTTTAAGAATCATCGTTCCTTCCATTTCTGTCCCATCCACAGATAATCTTGTGTTTCTTTCTGTCGGTTCTGTTTTCACAAAACCAACACCAAACCCTACGCTCAGTTCCTCGCCCTTATTCGTAAACATTGCCTGATAGGATTTCCCCTTGCAGCCTCCTATTTTTTCGAACGAGAAAGTATTAAATTTTCCGTTTTCCACTTCTGACATCTTTTTCGAAGCACTTGCCACCACTTCTCCTGTTGTCGTGTCCAGCAGCGCCATTTCTATAGACATATTGTCACTTTCACCAACTACTTGGCATTTAACACTCACTCCGTCCAATGTCTCTTCTTTACACACGAATTCTTGTGTCACCATTCCCCCAACTACTCCAAGAGACACATATTCACTACTATCTATCTTTTTGTCGTAAATCATCTCTTTTTTGTCGATATGTGCATAAAAAAAGATGATTATAAATAAAATACACACCCACAATATCTGTTTTAAATGTTTCATCTCTATCCTCATATCTATCCCTGATATTCCGCACACACTTCCTCTGCAGAACCAATCCCTCGAATTTTCCCATGCTCCAGCCACACAATACGACTACAAATAGATTGCACCTGCTCCATATTGTGAGATACAAACAAGATGGTTGTTCCTTTTTCCTTCATCTCTTGGATACGTGCTTCGCATTTCTGTTGAAAATGAAAATCTCCTACGGAAAGAGCTTCATCAACGATTAATACATCTGGGATGCCAATCGTTGCAATCGCAAATGCAAGTCTTGCCACCATTCCAGACGAGAAATTCTTTACTGGCACATCCATAAATGCGCGCAGCTCTGAAAACTCTACAATATCTTCATAGTGCATACTCATAAACTCTCTGGAATATCCCAACAGCGCACCGTTCAAAAATACATTTTCCTTTGCGGTTAAATCAAAATCAAATCCTGCACCAAGTTCGATCAAAGGTGCCACTCTTCCACTGACTTGTACTTCCCCACAAGTCGGTTTTAATACCCCTGCAATAATTTTAAGCATGGTACTTTTCCCACTTCCGTTCAAGCCAATCAATCCAAGTGATTCTCCTCGGCTTACTTCAAACGATACATCACTTAGTGCCCAGAATTCCTGATATGTAATCTGCTTCTTAATACTTCGTATAATGTATTCTTTAAAACTGTCACATTTTTCAGATGTCATATGAAATTTCATAGATACATGATCTACTTTTATCATCTTTATTTTCCCTTCTTTTATTTCTAAAGATCTAAAATGAAGCCATCTTGCTTCTTGTAAAACACGTAAATTCCAACAGCCAGACACAGGCCTGTCTGTACCACTGCAAGTATAAGCGCTTCCGGATTTAGCATCGTATCATAAATCACTAACTCTCGGAACATCACAATAATATTCGTCAATGGATTCAGCATCACCGCGTCCTTCAGCCATTCCGGCAAAATTGACATCGGATAAATCACTGGCGAAAGATACATCAGTACAGTCATAAGTACAGAATACAGATGCATTACATCGCGGAATTTCACCGTAATTGCCGCAAGAAACAAGCCGATTCCCAGAGACATGCCAATCAAAAGCAAAACCGGTACCCATGCAAAAAGCATCGTCCAATGAAGTTCTGCTCTTGTCGCAATCATCACTAAAAATAAGGCTACACACGATGCCAGCAGATTAATCACGCTGGAAATCACTCGTGATAACACAAACATATATTTGGGAACGTATACTTTTTTGATCAATGCAGCATTTCCAATAATCGCAGACATAGCATTACTCGTCGCATCATTAAAAAAGTTAAAGATGACCTGTCCACTCAGCAAGTACAATGGGAAATTCTCTATATCAAATTTAAATAAATTTGAGAACACTACCGACAACACAATCATCATAAGTAACGGGTTCAATAATGTCCAGAAAACCCCTAACACAGAACGTCGATATTTTATTTTCACATCCCTGGACACTAACTCTTCCAAAAGTGGACGATATTTTCGAAAATTTTCTATATAAGACGGCATAAATCCTCCCTATAACTGGTTTATTTTAATCACTCTCCAAACTTTAATTATATTCGTATTTTTATACTTATTCAATTACATTCTTGATTTTTTCTGTCTTTCTGGACAAAAAAAGAAACCTGCTTTCGCAGATTTCTTTTTCATACTTATTCTACTTCGTTTACTACACACCATCTCCAGTAAGACTGATCGTAGTTCCATGTATTTTCATATCCACACATTTCTAATACCATCTGAACATATGCTGAGCGGATACCACCTGTACAGTATGTCACGATATTATCGTCTTTCTGAACACCAGCTTCGTCCAACATTGCAACGATATCAGCATTAGACTTTAATGTATCATCAGAATTGAAGAGTTCTGTATATGGGAAGAATGTAGCTCCTGGAAGGTGTCCACCCTTTGCTTCACCATACTTTGTAGCTCCATCATATTCTTTCTGCGTACGTACATCAAGTACTACATAGTTATCATAATCTGCCGCTAATGTGTCTGTATCCATAACGTGTGTCATGTCGATCGCATCAATGCTGACTTCACATGGTACTGGTTCGCTTGGTCCCTTCTGTGTTGGAACTTCGGCTGCTTCCAATGCTGTGTAGCCACCATCTACCATTTTAACATTCTCATAACCTGCTGCAAGTAATTCCCATGCAACTCTTGCATCATCACCCCAACCAGCTGTTGTATATCCGATTGTGATGATCTCTTTATCTTTAGAAATTCCATATGATCCAAGTACCTGTGCAAGTTCTGCTGGTTCAGGAATTTTTCCCCATCCTTCATCTCCAGCTGCACCATACTGTTCTCCACATGTGCAGATATCCTGCCATGTTACTTCAATTGCACCTTCAATTGTCTTTTTCGCTGCTGCATCTTCCCCACGGCAGTCAATCAGAAGAACATTCTCATCACCAATATGCTCTTTCACATAATCTGCTGTTACCATGTACGTTCCTTCGAATGCTTCTGCTGAATCATTTGCAGAATCTTTCGAATTTCCACATCCAGCAAGCAACATTGCACCAAGTAACACTACACTCATGATTCTTGTACTTTTTTTCATTATACTTTCCTCCATATTATTTTCTCAATAAAACGTATCACTGCTGTACGTCTTTGTCCAACTAATGATTTCTATATGTTTATTCACATTATCTATCATCGCACATCTTCGTAATAGGATGCAATCTCCCCAAGCGGAACGCCGTCTCTGTACATGGCACGCAGACGATTCATCTTCCACATAACCTTCAATTTGGTAACGGTATTGCCCTCAAATCGACGCGCCGATGTATAAATGCGGTGTTTTGCCATTCCCAAACGAATCCCCATTTCCTTGAGTGTCAAGGAAAACTGGTAGTCCTCCATAATTGGGATTTCCGGGAACATCCCCGCTTCAAAGAATAATTCTCGCTCTACAAAGATTCCCTGATCTCCAAACATCACCTTACGGTCCTTCACTCGATGATTCGAAATTACACGACAAGTGAACATGAAGAAATGCCAGGAATGAAATGCGATTCCAAAACAACCTGCTCGATGCTTTTGCATCACCTGTTCAATTTCTTCCAACGCCGTCTTTGGTATCTCACTATCACAATGCAGGAAGAACAACACGTCTCCGCTGCTCTCTTTCACTCCGGTATTCATTTGCTTTGCACGCCCTTTTTCTGATGCCAGCACCGGATATTGATCTTTTAAAATCTCCAAAGTCCCATCCGTGCTCCCCCCATCTACAAAAAGGATTTCACATCTTCCCTTTAACGGCTCTAAGGATTCCAACAGTCTTTCAATTGTTTTTTTTTCATTATAAACTGGAACAATGATTGATATTTTCATTTTCTTACTTTTCGCCAAACGTTACATTCAACCATGTATCATATACATTTCTGCAAAATGCTCTTTCATCCCCGATTTCTGGTATTTCTAATGTACAGTTTGGTTCTTGTCCTTCTCCACTTTTTGTCAACCGTCCATGGTCCAATTCTTCTACAGATAATGCAAAGTCTATCTTGTGCTGTTCAAATAATTCTGGATGCATCAGATAAACTGCTGCCACAACGTCCCAGTTGTAATATCCTGGAATTCCAAATTCATCCATATTGTTATCAAACCAGTAGTCTGTTTCCTTACGAATAAATCTTACCACATCTTTCTTATCATCTACAAGCTCTCTCTCATATTCTTCTCGTGTAAAAAGAACTTTCAGGCAATTATTTCCTGTAATGACTCCCACTTGTGTTCCACTAGTGAGTACAGAAAATGTTGCAAGTGGATCACAGGAGAAATTGAGTTCATCCATTTCTCTTTTTGCAAAAATCAATGGTTCTGTTGTTCCGCCCATCAGTACGATTCTCTTCACTTGCTGGAAAAACTTTGGATTCTTTTTCCACGCGCCATACAGATTCGTTACGGAACCTGTCACAAGAATTTCCAGTTCACCAGCATACTTTTCTGCCATCTCTGCCAAAAATGTTGCCGCTTCACTTTCTGTCTCACCAGGACACTCGCCACCACGATATAACGGAATATCTTCGCGTCCAATATCTTTTAAAAATTTTTTCGTTGTTGGATACACATCATCCATAACACTATTTCCATACGTTGTTGTCACTCCAAGCACTTCCGCTTCTGGATCTCCAATCAAATATAACAGTGCCAGTCCGTCATCCACATCACACCCGTTAATTCCAAATGTACAATCGCAATCGTGAATTATTTTTTTCATCTCTTTTGTCCCTTCTTTCTACTTACCAAACAGTGTTCCGCTTCCAGCCCCAATAGAAACTTGCACCAAGTCACCTACCTGTACCTGAAGTTCGCTCCACTCTGTATGCAACAGCCAGGCAGTCAACACCCTTCCTTCTCTTTCTAACGTAACTTCTGCTGTTTCACCTTCAAAGAGCACTTCCTGAATCTGATAAGCGGCTGTTCCTCCTGCATCCGTTCTCTGCAATCGAATGGCAGATGGACGAATCATCCATTCATACTCCCCATCTTCCACTTCCGTCTGATAAGTGAAATCTTCGCTGATAAACTGGTGATTTTTCACAACACCGGAAATATAATTCGTCTGACCCATGTAGTCTGCTACCGGCTTTGACGTTGGATGGTAGAACATTTCTTCCGGACTATCGTACTGTAAAACTTCTCCATCTTTCATCAGGGCAATGCGATCGGACACCTTCATCGCTTCAGATTTATCATGGGTAACCATAACTACTGTAAGTCCTAACTGTTTGTGAAGCTTTTTCACAAGTCTTGCCATCTCCGATCTCAGATTCTCATCCAGACTGGAAAATGGTTCGTCCAGCAGAAGAATCTTCGGATCTGCAGCCAATGCTCTTGCTAGTGCTACTCGCTGCTTCTGTCCACCAGACATTTCACGAATCTTACGTTTTTCAAATCCCGGAAGCTGCACTGCTTCCAAAAGTTCTGCTACGCGCTGTTTCTGTGTTTCTTTCGAAACCTTTTTCAGGCTCATCGTGAACGCAATGTTCTGCTCCACAGTCATATGTGGAAATAGTCGAAGATCCTGAAAGACAATCACAGTTCCTCGTTTCTCAGGCGCCAGGTTTACCACGGACTTCTCATCGATCATGATTTCCCCGCATCTTACATCCAAAAGACCTGCAATACTTTTCAGGAGTGTTGTCTTCCCACATCCGGATGCACCAAGCAGCGATACAAACTCCCCGGTCTTAATTTCAAGATTAATATGTTTCAATATCTCTGCTTTCTGTAAATCTACACAGAGTTCCTTTATCTTTAGACTCATGTCTCCTCCTGCTTAATAATATTCTACTTCCTGTCCCTTTGTAATCCTTGTAACGATCCATTCGAATAATCCAAACACTGTAATCGTAATCACAAGGAAAATCAAGCTATACACACTCGCAAAGTTTCGCTCACCGCTGGTCAAAAATGGTACCATCACGATGGAGAATGTTTTTACACTTCCTCCACCAATCATCAAGGTCAAAAAGTATTGACTAAATGACACGATATATGACATGGAAAATGCGGAAAGTATTACTGGAAATAAATTCGGTAATGTCACTTTATAAAATGCCTGCCAAGGACCGGCTCCCAAAACTCTGGCCTGCTCTTCCAGTCTCACCCCCATCGCTCTCGTCCCATCTTGCAGTAAAAGTACTGCATATGGAAGTGAACAAATCAAATGGACAATCATAACACCTGGAATTGTGCCACTCAGACCCATCCGAATAAATGTAACTTGAATCCCCATGGCAAACACTGTTCCCGGAATCAGAAACGGCAACAATGATACAAAAGATGCCGCCTTTTTACCCCAAAACTGATAACATTCCAGTGCTCGTGCTGTCATCGTACCAATGACAACAGACAAGAATGCCACTACAAAAGAAATCAGCATACTGGATAGAAACAACTGCGTCAATTCTTTTTTATCCCTCAACACCGCCTGTATCGCTCGCAAAGAAAATGTCTGTGGAATCAGGGATGGCCAAGCCCATCGTTCGGTAAACACCCAAATGAGAATCGTAAACAACGGTACAATAATCATCAGTAAGAATAAAATTATAATAAAACTTCCTATAAATCCTTTTCTCTTCTTCATTCGTTTCCCACCTCTATTCCGCAAGTTTTTTACTGCTTTGCCGGATCAAAATATAATAGGCGATTGCTGCAAGAAGCGATAAAACAATAATGATTCCATTGATAGCCATTGCATATGGTCTTGCCAATAAGTCTGGCTTTGAGTATTCAATATATGCAAGAATTGGCAATGCTTTCGGCATTGTAGCCCCCAAAACAAACGGAAGTTCATACGCACCTAATGCAAAGACAAATACAATCAAAAATCCACTTAAAATGGTATTCATACAAAGAGGAAGCGTCACTTTGAAGAACGCCTGAATCTTGTTTGCTCCCAGATTCACGGCTGCCTCTCCAAGACTTCCATTGATATTCGCCATCAACGCAATAACAAAATAAACGATAAATGGAATTTCTTTCCACAAATACGCGACAATAACTCCAATCCCCTTGCTATCATAAAGCATCATCGGAAACTGCTGCTGATCTGCAATTAGACCAAGCTGCGCGCAGATTCTGGCAAGTATTCCGTTCTGCGACAAAATATTTACCACAAACAACGCAACAACTACATGCGGCACTACGATTGGAATCTGAACAACACGCATGACTCCACCTTTTGTCTTGTTCTTCCATACAAGAAGCGCACATAGAAGCGTTCCAATCACGGTAGCAAAAAAAGCCGATACAAATGCAATATACAAACTGTATTTCAGCGATTGCAATGTATCAGGTCTTGTAAGTACCTCTTTATAATAATCCAGTGTTGGTTCCGTCAATCCAAAAGCTGGAATCACCCCTAAACTTTGGATGATTCCAGTTCCCAGACCAATGATAAAAACAGCTCCAAGCAGAAGCTGCGGCACCAACAAAATATATGGTGTCAGTTTTTTCTTCATTGTAATTTCCCTATTTCTTTTTATTTACCTACAACTTCTTCTAACCAGATTTCTTCAATGATTGGAACAAGTTCAGATGGCATTTCTGGAAGACGTTTGGATAAGAGTTCATCCTGTGCGATTACACCTTTTCCAATATCTACAGAGTCAAATGCTTCTTTCTGTGTGTCGTCAAGTTTGTCATATTCAACAACTGGCACTGTACGAATTTCAGCAAAACGATTTGCCTGAACTTCTGGGTCTAACATTTCATTGATTGCAACCTGTGCTCCTGCTGGATTTGCAGTATTTGCAGCGATTGCAATGTAGTTTGTGTTACCAATTGTACCTTTGTCAAACTGGAATGCCTGTGCTGTTTCTGCATATGTTCCATTTTCAATGTTTGTAGCTGCTGAGTATGCTCCATAAGAGATATCCATTACAAGCTCACCATCAGAGAACATATTAGAAACTGTTGTTGAGTCTGCTGGGAATGTTTTTCCTTCATTCCAAAGGTATGGATTTAATTCACGCAGATATTCGAGTGCTGGTTCGATTGCTGCTTTTACAGTCTCTTTGTCTGCTTCCATATCCATAAACTGTTCGTATCCACAAATATCATAAATGATATTTCTTACAAATGCACTACCTGTAAAGTCTGGAAGTGCTGGATATGTTACTTTTCCTTTGTTTGCTTTACAGAATTCCATAAATTCATCTGCACTTGCTGGAAGATCAGGTGTTACTGCTGTGTCTGCAATCATAACAAGCTGAGCTTTTCCGTATGGTGCTTCATATCCTTCGATTGGATAGCAGAAATCCGCAAGGTTTTCTTCGTCTTCTCCATCAACGTATGTCTGGTAGTTTGGAAGAGATTCTGCAAATGGTCCGTAAAGCATATTGTTTTCTTTACATGTTCTGAAGTTTTCTCCATTGATCCAGATCATGTCGATATCGCCATCTTTTTTTTCAGCAGTGATTTCACCCTGTAACTGGCTTAATACATCTTCGATATTCATTGGAACACGTTCCATTGTAATATCATACTTTTCTTTCATACGTGGTGCAAAGTAATCATCTAACCATGCGTTTAAGAGATCATCTCCGCCCCAGCCGTAGAAAGTAACGGTTGTTCCTTTTGCTTCCTCTACGAGTTCATCAAATGTTGCTGCTTCTGTTGTATCTTTGCTTTCTTCTTTTGTCTCTTTGCTTCCGCACGCTGTGATAGAAAACATCATAACCAGACACATCAGCACTGATAGAATTCTTTTCTTCATAATCTAATGTTCCTCCTTAAATTTTATCCATTAGTCATTATAACAAATCCCTAATTTCATTTCAGTATGCGCTTTGTTGACACTCCGCAACATTTCGTTTACTTTCTATAGTTTTCCAAAAAGTTGTAAAAGGTTTCTATTGCCTGCTCATTCGTCTTTTCCTTTAGCGTTAAAAAACAAATTTCCCAGAACATCTCTTCTTCTGCTGCAAACGGAATCATCTGCACGCCATCACACTTCATATCTTCATGGATAAAATCTACCGTGACAGAAATCCCTTTTTTCATTCGGCACATCTTATAACAGAGGTCAAATCCGTTTGCCTCAAACGCAAGCTTTGGCTCAAATCCTTTATTCCAGCACTTACTATGTATCAATTCATTGATCTTGAAGCTTCGATTTTCCAAGTATAGGTCTTCCCCTTGTAAATCTTCGATTTTAGCCTTTGCTTTTCCTGCCAGTGGATGACCATCATATACCAATAGTCCCAACTTACATTTTTTCAAAGGCCTTACCTCAAAGCAATCTCCTGCAAATGGTCCAATGGACAGTGCTGCATTTCCTTCTTTGTTCAGAAGCATTTTCTCTACAATGCGATCTGGATATTCCACAAATGAAAAGGAAATATTCGGATACATCTCTTGAAATTCCGTCAGGCACTCAGGTGTCAGATATCGAATAACGTCATAAGCTGACACTAAATCTACCGCACCTTCTTCAATATTCTTGATATTCTCAATTTCTTTTCTTAGTTTATCATATTCTTTTAGAACTGTCTCGGCATAATTTTTCAGACATTCTCCACTTTCTGTAAGTTCAATCCCCGATACGACACGGTTAACCAACGTACAATCCAGTTCATTTTCCAGATTTTTCAATACGCGGCTTAATCCCTGTGGAGACATAAATAATTCTTTGGAGGCTTTTGCTAAGCTCCCTCTCTGACAAATGACACGAAATTCTTCTAATTCTTTCATCGTCATGTTACTCTTCCCCGTTTAGTAATCCCATGATTTTATTTAAATTTACACTTCGCACGATTTAAAATCGGTGTTTTACCAAGTGGTACTTTCTCATCTACCCCCATCAAAATTGGCAAAATATGTTTCGCTTCTTCATATCCTCTGCGTCGGAAACTGCAGATGCAAGATGCGCAATATGTATATAATTCCGTTTCTTCGGATTGCTTTACAAGGTCCGTCATTGCCTGTGCAACGTCTCCTTCTTTTCCTGCAGCACAACCGCCAAGTCCACAACACTGCACCTCTGAAAATGCATCTACAACATCTCCTGCGAGAAATTCTTTCATATCTTCGGCAATCTTTTTGCTCTTGCGATCTGGACATGGATAATACATTGGAATCCGCTCTTTTTCAAGTTTCTTTCCTATTCCCAATTCCTGCATTTTTTCATAGACGCTAATAACTTCTGCATCCAGACGTCCTTTTAAGAAATAGTAACAGTTTGGACATGCCATCACAACCTGCTGTACACCCGCCTGATTCAACTTCTGATTGATTCTGCCGATAATTCCTGCTGCTTCTTCCTTCAGCCCCAATTCCTCAATCGGTTTTCCACAACAGTCATACACAACTCCAATGTCATATTTCCGAAATTCTTCTACCAGTTTGTCCGTTGTCTCTGGAAAAAAGGACGGGAAATTACAACCGGTAAAAAATACTGCTTTCTTCTTCGCATGTCGATAATTTACAAATTTGTACGGACTTTTCTCTAACAACAGTCCATCGTAAGAATTATCCGGAAGTTTTCCACCACCCTTTTGAACCGTTGCTTCTCGCAACTCCAGTGCTATCTGCTTTCCATCAATTCCCTTTGGACAAACCGCAGTGCATGTTCCACACAAGAAACAGTGGTATGCCAACTCTGGTTTTTCTGACAATCCTTTCAAATCAATCTTATATTTTTCTAAAAATAAACAATGACGTGTACATTTTCCACAATGGATACAATCATCTACATTAAACGTCTTCATTTTCTTTCTCCAATTTTTCTTTCAGTTCCAATTCTAGATAATCAATTGTAACCGGGCAGTTACAGATTGCACCTTTCTGGATATCATTGTACAGATGCAGCAAGTCTTCCTTGTCATCCACATCATAGTACATCTGTCCTACAGCCGTGGAAAGTCGTTCATTTCTCATATGCTGCAAAGTATCGTAAATTACTGTGTTAGTTCCATAACGCTCAATTTTCCAAATAGAATCATATTCTTTTTTCATTCCAATCAGATAATAACCACCATCAAATGTCGGATGAATCACAATATCTTTCTCATCTAAATTGTCGAATGCATTATTAAGTGTCTCTGGATGAATCTGCGGAATATCTGTTCCAATCAAGATTACCTTCTCATATCCCATACGAAGTACAATTCCAATGGCATTTTTCATGCGTTCCCCAAGGTCATCTCCATACTGCGGAAGACAAATCACTTCTTCTTCAAACAAAGATGTCAAAAGCTTTTTCTCATCTCTCGGAGTATAGAATACAAATAAATCTGCGTCCACTTCTTTGGATTTTTCATAAATGTCTTTTACAAAACATGCATGAACTTCTGCACATTCTTCTCCATTTAAAAAAGGCATCAGCCTCGTTTTCGTCTTTCCAGGTATTGGTACTCTTGTAAATAAAATTAATGCATTATTCATGTTCTTCTTCTCCAAGATATTTTTTACGAATGATAACTCCTGCTGCTGTTACAAGAACTGCGAGTACAATTGCCACCGCAAAGTACATCCATTTCCCAGATTCTGCAGTAAGACCTGCTGCACCGATGGTATAAAAAGATACTCCAGGTAGCATAAATACAAATGTCAAAACAGAATATCTCACAAAACTAATATCGGTAATCCCGTATGCGAAATTCTGCAGATTATATGGGAAAATCGGAACCATTCTCGTAATCATCAGTACAATCAAATCATTTTTCGCATTGTCACTAAATAATAATTTTTTTAATGTTTTATTCTTTTCCAACATTGGTTTCACAGCGTCTTTTAAGAAAAAGCGTCCTACTAAAAACGCAGCCATCGCTCCTAACGTTGTAGCAAGCAGACACGCAAGGATTCCTATCCATGGTCCAAACAACATTCCTGCAAAAATTGCAAATGTAATTCCCGGAAGCGCCAACACGACGCATCCTACAATTGTTACTCCTACATATACCCAAAAGGCAAGAATCTTATGGGTTTTCACCATCTCCGTTAAAAAACTCAAATGGTCGGCATCACTAAGATATGCCGACCATCCAAAGTGATGATTCCCTATAAGAACTGCCAAAATAATTCCAATAAATACAATAATTTTGATGTTCTTTTTTTTCATACTATTTTCTCTTCTGTCTTTCTACATAAATCTGACGAACGATTACAACAACTCCACCTAATGCAAACAGGATTAACAGACCATTTACCAATAATTTTGCTCCACCAGTAAGCATTCCACCTACGTAAGAATATACGATTGTTGCTGGAAGCTGACCAAGTCCTGTTGCAAGGAAGAAGCCCCAAAATCCCATTGGTGTAAGACCTGCTACATAACTTACGATATCGAAAGAAATGAATGGAAGCAGACGAGCAACTAAGATACTCATGTGTCCATGCTTTTCGAAGAAATCTTCGATCTGCTTTACGCCCTTCTTACCGTTCAATTTGATTACAATATCACGTCCAAGAATTCTTGCGATAAAGAAGCACACTGCTGCACCTGCCATTGCACTTGACCAGGAGAGGATTGCTCCCTGCCACCATCCAAACAAGTTCGCATTTGCTACTGTCAGCAAGAATGCTGGAAGTGGTGCCGCAATAGACTGTAAAACCATTAACAAAAATGAAACTGCAGCCGCATAGCCCCCATAAGAAGCCACGAATTCTTTTACAACTGTGAAATCTCCAGAGTAGAACATATCTGCGATTGTATCAAATCCTTTATGTACTGCCGGAACAAACAGATATGCTAACACTGCTGCAAGAATCAACACAAGCATGATTACTTTCCCAAGCCACTTATTTGTTTTTTTCTCCATAATATATATCCCTCTTTTTTCTCTATATTCTTCATAATTATAACAAGCAATAAATTTTCTGCATAATTGATTTTATCTATATATAAATAGACTTTGTGTATTTTATACAAGTCCCAGTACTTTCAGTATATATAGCCACATTGTAAGCGTAAATGCAGCAAAGATTGTTGTAAGCATCACAACACTGGAGGTTAACGTTCCTTCATGCCCCATATTTTTTGCCATGACATAGCAGCTGACCGTCGATGCTGACCCTAACATGACTAGAATCGCAATTAATTTCTCTCTGCGAAAGCCAAATTCTATCGCTAATGGTAAGAACACCATGCAAAAACCAATTAGTTTCAAAAATGTTGCCACCAACGCCGGCTTCAATTTTGCAAATGCCTTTTGGAACTCGAAACTTGCGCCCATCGCCATTAGCCCCATCGGTGTTGCAACTGCACCAACATTCGATACCGTCTTTTCTAAGATTGCTGGCATCGGGATACGAAGTATAGACCACAAAAGCCCCGCAGCAATTCCAATAATAATAGGATTTGTCACAATTCCTTTGACCGCTTTCTTCAGTACTCTGGCATCCAGTTTCTTTTCTTCTGGACTTAAAATGGTCAGCACGATAACGGCCATCATATTGTAAAGTGGTACACTTCCTATAATCATTAGTGGCGCCATGCCTGCATTTCCATAAATATTCTGAATCAGCGCAACTCCTAGGATTGCCGCACTGCTTCGGTAAGAAACCTGTACAAATTCTCCCTGGATACTTTTTTCCTTCCACAAGAAAGAAATGAGTAACGCCAGCAAAATGCTAAGAAGTGTCACACCAAAACAATAACCCACAAATTTGGTATCCCAGACTTCCGTGAAATCTACCGTAGCAAGGTCTTTAAACACCAGCACAGGGAGCGGAACCTGAAATACAAAGCGGTTCATCTTCGCCGCAAATTCATCGTCTATCCATCCAATCTGTTTAAATACATAGCCAAGTACCATTAATAAAAATACCGGGGCAGTTGCATTTAAACTAAAGAGCAGATTCTCCATGATATTCTTCCTCCTTTTTTGATGGTTCTCTTGAAATTTTCCTCAAAAAACGTACAATAAAACTTATAATACTAGAATCGAAAGGATTTTACAGATGTTATATACCATACCAGATTATTATAAAAAATTCAAATGTACCGCTGATGCTTGTGAAGACACTTGTTGTGCAGGCTGGCAGATTGTCATTGATAAAAAAGCGCAGAAAAAATATCGCGCCGTACGTGGAAGTTTCCGTCGCAGACTTTGGCGCTCCATCAACTGGAGAAGCGAAACTTTCAAGCAAGATTCTCACAAACGCTGCGCATTTTTAAATGAGGAAAACTTGTGTGATCTCTATACTGCTCTTGGAGAAGATTCTCTCTGTCGCACTTGTAAGCTTTACCCTCGACACATTGAGGAATTTGAAGGGGTGCGCGAAATTTCTCTATCACTCTCCTGCCCAGAAGTGGCAAAAATTTTGTTGTCCACAAAAGAGCCTGTGAAATTTATCAGTTATCAAAAATCTGGGGAGGAAGAGTATGAAGATTTCGATCTGTTCCTCTACTCAAAACTTGCAGATGCCCGCGAAGTCATTTTACAAATTCTGCAGGATCGTTCCAAAAGCGTTCCCCAGCGTGCGGGATTACTTCTTGGAATCGCCCACGATATGCAAGGACGTATTCTCCGCGGGGAATTATTCTCCTGTGACGAAGTTTTAGAAAAATACCAGACAGAAAACGCCTGTGCATTTGTCCTAGAAAAAGCAACACAATGGACAGCAGATACAGACGAAGTTTATCTGTTTGCAAAAAAGCAGATGCAGAAACTCACTGAACTAGAACTTTTGAAAGACGATTGGTTCGTCACCTTAAAAGAGAGTGAACACCTCCTATGTATGAACTCAGGCGCTGTCGAAGCAGAATACACTGCCATTTCTGCAGAATTCCATCAGTGGTGTGAGCAGCATCTTCCAGATTGGGATATTTGGTGTGAACAACTCCTGGTGTACTTTATCTTCACCTACTTTTGCGGAGCCGTTTACGACGGGCGCGTGTACGCAAAAGCACAGATGGCTGTGTATAGCATGTTTATCATATGCGAACTGCTAAAAGCACGTTGGATAAAAAACGAAAAAATGCTGGATGAAGAAGACATTATAGATATAAGCTATCGCTACTCTAGAGAACTCGAACACTCCGATGAAAACTTGAAAAAGTTAGAAAAAATGATGGAAAAAGATTGCTGGATTCGCATTTAGGTACAGGGCAAATTTCAATTTAGGACGTAGCCTTTTTCAAAAAGGCTACGTCCTAAATTGCGTAAACACATCCAAACTTCTCTCCAATATTCCTTTCATATATGCGATCGCTGTCCCATAATTGGTAATCGGAATCCCCGCGTCACCTGCGCACTTTAATCGATATTTCATCTCTCGTTCGTTCAGTGTGCAGCCGCCGCAATGTATGATTATTTTGTATTTTTTTAGGTCTACCGGAAATTCTGTTCCGCTTGTGAATTCAAAGTTTATTTCTTTCTTCGTATATTTTTTTATAAATCTTGGCAGTTTTACTGTCCCGATATCTTCGCACTGTCTATGGTGGGTACACCCTTCCGCAATCAGCACAGTATCCCCGTCTTCCAAGGTATCCAGTGCTTTCGCACCGCTCGCCACGACTTCCAGATTTCCTTTATATCGTGCAAAAAGTATGGAAAAGGATGTCAGTGGAATATCTTCTGGTGTTTCTTGTGCCACTTTTTCAAAGGCCTGACTATCAGTAATCACCAGTGCCGGTTTCTTCCCCAATGTTTCCAATGTCTGCTTTAATTCGGTGTCTTTCGCAACTACAGCCACCGCACCATGATCCAGAATATCGCGAATGGTCTGCTGTTGTGGCAAGATCAATCGCCCTTTTGGAGCTGATGCATCAATCGGCACTACCAGGACAATCAGGTCTAACGGTTGGATCAGGTCTCCTACGATTGTACGTGGATGCTCTCCCTGTGGAACAAGTTTTGTCAACTGCTCCTTCATTTCAGAAATATTTTCCTGTTTGGACGCACTCACCCAAAGCATCGGAGCTCCAAGTGCTTCTGCTTCCTTCAAGTCTCCTGCTTCCTTCAAGTCTTCTGCATCTTGCAAGTTTCCTGTTTTCTTCTGCAGCAGATCTGCTTTATTTTTTACCACCAGACACGGAATCTGTTTCTCTTTTATTTTTCCCAGGATATCCCAATCTTCCTGTGTCATTCCCACAGTTCCGTCTACCACCAGAATTGCGAGATCTGTCTTATTCAACATTTGATACGCTTTTTGAACCCTCAGATTTCCAAGCTCTCCTTCATCATCCAGTCCCGGTGTATCGATGAGCACAACAGGCCCAAGTGGAAGCAATTCCATCGCTTTTAATACTGGGTCTGTTGTTGTTCCCTTCACCTCTGACACGATAGACAGATTTTGTCCTGTCAGCGCATTGATGATGCTGGATTTTCCCGCATTACGCTTTCCGAAGATTCCAATATGCAGGCGTTCTGCTGAAGGTGTCTGATTCAAACTCATACGTTCTTCCACTCCTCATGTTCTATCTTAGAAACGGAAATCTCTTCGATTATTTTCACGAATCATTTTCAAATTTTCCACAACAACTGCGCGGGCTTTTTCATTTGGCACATTAAGAACTTCCTTGTCGATCAAACGGTCGCCTACCAGTTTTGTTGCTGGTGATGCGTAATCCATCAAATATTCTTGTAAGGTCATCAGCGCATTTGGATGGCAGCAGTTCTGAATCTGTCCGCTCTTTAACAGAGACATGAATCTATCTCCAGTTCTTCCTTCTCGGTAACATGCAGTACAGAAGCTTGGAATGTAGTCCATTTCCATCAGCCAGCGCACAACCTCATCCAGTGGACGATTGTCGTTCACATCAAACTGTTCTGTCTTTTCTTCTTCTGGTTCTGGCTCGCAGTATCCTCCTACACTTGTTCTGGAACCACCACTGATCTGTGATACGCCCAAATGCAGCACTCGTTCACGCACAGATTTGCTTTCGCGTGTAGAAATAATCATTCCTGTATAAGGAACTGCGATTCGGATACAGGCAACAATTTTTGCAAATGTTTCATCATCGATTCCATTTGTAAATGTACTTGCGTCAATATCATCCGCATTGCGAAGTCTTGGCACACTGATTGTATGTGGTCCTACGCCAAATGCTGCTTCCAAATGTTCCGCATGCATCAAAAGACCTGCAAATTCATAGCGGTATTTGTCCAGACCAAATAATACCCCAAGTCCTACGTCATCCACGCCACCTTCCATCGCACGGTCCATGGCTTCTGTATGATAATCATAATCATGTTTTGGTCCTGTTGGATGCAGTTCCAAATAACTTTCTTTGTGGTATGTTTCCTGGAACAAAATATAGGTTCCAATTCCCGCTTCATGGAGCAGACGATAGTTATCTACCGTTGTTGCCGCCACGTTGATATTTACACGGCGAATCGCACCATTTTTATGCTTAATATTGTAAATGGTATTGATGGAATCCAGATAATATTCCATCGTATTGTGAACTGGATCTTCCCCAGCTTCCAAAGCCAAACGCTTGTGACCCATGTCCTGAAGTGCAATTACTTCACGGCGAATCTCTTCCTGTGTTAATTTCTTACGTGGAATGTGCTTATTTTTTAAATGATATGGGCAATAAGTACATCCGTTGATGCAGTAGTTTGAAAGATATAATGGTGCAAAAAGTACAATACGATTTCCATAAAAATCTCTCTTAATCTGCTCTGCTAATCGGAAGATTTTCTCATTCATTCCTGCATCTTCACAGGCAAGAAGTACAGACGCTTCTCGATGAGACAAGCCCTTTCTTAATTTTGCTTTCTCAATCAAAGATTCAATCAGTTCCAGATTATTTTTATTTTCATCCGCATATGCTAAAGATTCCAGAATCTCTTCATGATTGATAAACTCATCCGCGTGTTTTGATAAAACATCATACATTTTTCTCTACCCCCTAAATTTCTTCCATTTCTATTTCATTTTTTGAATCTCCACGATCTGTGACAACACGATAGCCAATCGCCTGCATTCGTTCTTCCAGGTCTTTGCGGCACTCTGCAGCTTCTGTCCCCATGCAGATCTTATTGTCATATAACGTATATTCTTTCCGCACATCCACTGGTGACAGATTCGGCATCACCACATTCGCTCCTGCCAAAATTCCAAGTTCCCGTCCCTCTGGCGAAATCGTTCCAAGTGCTGTCGTAGCTGGCAACAGTACTTTGGGAAGCATCACGCGCAACAGACCCAGCATAAAAATCGTCAATTCCAACGTTCCTGCTTTCTCTTTGGCGAATGGCGTGTCATGGTGTGGGATAAATGGTCCAATTCCAATCATCTGCGGATTCAGCCGCTTGATAAACATCATATCCTGTGCTAGATGCTTTGCCGTCTGTCCTGGCGATCCTACCATAAATCCAGTTCCTACCTGATAGCCAATTTCCTTTAAATCCCACAGACACTGCTGCCGCGCCTCGGCACTCAAGCTTTTGGGATGCAGCTGTCCATAATGACATGCGTGATAAGTTTCATGTCTCAGCAAATAGCGGTCTGCCCCTGCATCGTAAAGTCTCTGATAGCTTTCCTTTGAGCGTTCTCCCACCGACAATGTCACTGCACAATCTGGGTGTCGTCGCTTGATTTCTCTAATCAATTCTTCCAACCGCTCATCTGTGAAATATCCATCTTCTCCGCCTTGCAGCACGAAGGTACGAAATCCTAAAGCATATCCTTCTTTGCAGCACTGTAAAATCTGCTCTGTCGTCAAGCGATACCGATTTGCATTTCCATTGCTCTTTCGAATTCCACAGTAGAAGCAATCATTTTTACAATAATTGGTAAATTCAATTAGCCCACGCACATAGACATCATGTCCATAATATTGATGTCGTTCCTCTCTTGCCATTGCAAATAATTCTTCTGCAAGTTCCGGAGTCCTTCCTTCAATTAACGTAACCCACTCATCTTCTGATAATTCGCGCTCGGTTTTTAACTTTTTTATAAGCTGATGAAATTCTCTCGTCTGCATAAGAACCTCCAAATTCACAATTTAACACTTGTAGAATTCTCCTCGCGGATAGCAAAAAGACCTGACACCACTGGCGTCAGGTCCTAAAATCTCCTATCACAAACAACCAAAGCTCTCGCTTTAGTTCTTGTCCGAATCTGTTCGCCTTTTCACTTAGGAACATTCCTTTGTGGTCAGTACGTGTTTCGTTTATTATAACATGTACCCTATTTACGAACAAGATTCAAACATCTTTATTTTTACTTTAATTCTATGCTTCCATGTTCACCCGAACAGATTGCACTGGCAAAAAATGTCTCTGCTAATTTGATCAAATATGTCACATCTTTCACACCGCCAGTTTCATATGGAGAATGCATCGCAAGCTGTGCCACACCAATATCTACCGTATTCATTGCTACCTGTGTGTTCGAAATATTTCCAAGTGTAGAACCTCCAAGCATATCTGAACGATTTACAAATGTCTGCACTGGTATTTCTGCTTTTTCACACAACATCTTCAGCACTGCCGTTGATACAGCATCTGTCGTATATTTCTGATTTGCACTATATTTGATCACCACACCGCCGTTTGGATATGGGCGATTGGTTGGATCCGTTTTTTCCCCTTTGTTCGGATGCACCGCATGCGCATTATCTGCGGAAATCATGAAGCTTCTTGCAAGTGCCATGTGATATTGCTCCTCACTTCTTCCCATTCCACGATTGATACGGGTCAAAGTATCTTTCAAAAACGTAGAAGCTGCTCCCTGTTTTGTTCCACTTCCAACTTCTTCGTTATCGAGCACACAATGTACGCAAACATTCGCTTCATTTTCCCCAGCTATGATTCCTTGTAATGACGCGTATGCACACTCCAAATCATCCAGCTTTGCACTGGACAAAAATGCTTCTTCAGCTCCCCAAATTACTCCTTTTTGACGATTGTATAAAAACAAATCATTTCCAACGATGTCCTTTTCTTCAACCCCTGCAGATTCTGCAACAATTTTCATGAAACTTCCCTTTGCAGTCTCGTCTCCGAAAACCGGAAGCAAATCAACTTGCGGATTATATTTATACCCTTCGTTCACTTCACGATTCATATGAATCGCCAGATTTGGAATCATCAGTAAATCACGATCTACGCATACAAGCTTTGGTGCTAATCGATATCCATCTTTCACCATCAATCTACCTGCCACAGAAAGTGGTCGGTCGAACCATGGTGCACAGATCATACCACCGTATTTTTCTACATTTAATTTTACGTAGCTGTGCTCAGCTTCCATCTCTGCATGTTCTTTCACCTTGAAGGTTGGCGCATCGCTATGACTAGCCATTATCTGGAAGCCACCAAACTCATCCGTTGGAATTTTAAATGCAATCAACGAGGAATCATTACGAGTAACGTAATATTTTCCACCTCTCTCAAGATTCCAGGAATCTTTTTCCACAAGTTCCTGAAATCCTGCTTTTCCAAGTTCTTCTCTCATGTTCTGAATCACATGGAATGGACTTGGACTTTTCTCAATGAACGCCAACAAATTTTTCGCATTTTCTTTGTACATACTATCACTCTGCCTTAACTATTTGTTCTTTTTTGCAAGCTTTGGCATGATGAATCCTAATCCTACCAATACAACTGGTGTTGCAATGTTCAGCGCTAACTGGAATGGATCTTCAGAGTAGATTCCTCCGATACAAGCTGCTGCTGTCAGAAGGAAGCACCATGCACCAGCGATCATACCTGCTGTTCTATTTTTCAAGAATTTGTATTCTGGATTGAATTTATCTCCAGCCTTTTTCAGCATAACATATGCAACAAATACCCACAAGTAACGAAGTGGCATACATACAGAGTTTAATTTTACAAGCCATTTTACCAAAGCATCTACATTTTCAATACCAAATGCTGGAACAATGATCAAGATACCTGCAATTACTGCTACTAATTTATGTCCATTGACATAAGCACCATTTTCATTCTGTTTGAACAATGACTTTGGAATAAATTCTTCATCTGAGTTTCCAAGAAGCATTGCAAGTGGCGCATCAATAGAGATAATCATAACTGAAATCTGTGAAATAAACTGTGTTAATGCATATAAGATTACAAAAAGTTTTCCAACTCCATAGTAAGATCCTAACATTTCAAATGCATAGTAAGCTCCATTTGTCATTAAGTCTTCTGGAATGTTCTGAGAATCGAACATCATACCAAGTGAAATTGTTCCGAGGATTGCTGTTACTGCAATCATTACTGCAAGTGCGATCATTCCCTTTGAGAAGTCTTTGGAAGGATCTTTTGTTTTGTTTACATATGGTGAGAATTTCTCACATCCACCTACTGCAAATACAAGGATAGAAAGACTTGTAAAGAATTTCATATCAAATGAAGGTAAAAATGTACTTACAGACCATTCAATGTCAAGAAGTGGTGCATCTGTAATTGCTGGTGCAGCAATCATAAGAACCACGTAAAGAATAGACATTACAAACATTGCTGTTCCTGCAAGAGATGAAATTCTCTTTAATACAGAAACACCTTTTCCAGCTAACCATAATGCTGCTAAGAAAAGTACAAGGCAAAGAATCTGAAGAACCATTGTGTTCATCTGACTTGCTCTTGCATCCTGGAAAAATACCCAGCCTGCTGCAATAACTGCAGAGTTTGGTTTCTGTGAAATATAAGGCATATGAACAACCCAATATGTCCATCCTGCAAAATATGCTGCTCTTTTTCCAATTGTTCCGTTAATCCAAGAACTTACACCACCTGCTGTATCCTTGAAAGTTGATCCAAGTTCTCCTACCATCAATGCGTATGGAATGAAATAAATTGCAAAAATAAATATCCATGCTCCTACTGCTTTCAATCCATCGTAAGATGCGAAACCATTGATGGAGTTACCAAATCCCCAAACGCCACCAAACGCCATGAGTGCCAACTGCCACCATAAAATTTTCTTATTATCTTTTGTTTGTCCCATCGTTCCTCTCCTTTATCCATTTATTATTTTAGTACGCTAAATTTCCGCTTAACGCACTTGTGGAGCAAGACACGATTTGCCTTGCTCCACATAAAACGACACTCAAACGGTATAGCAACTAATAAAATGCACCTGCAAGTTAATTCTTTCCCTGCAAGTGCATTTCGTGTTTTTGTATAATTTCTGTCTCTTCTTGTTAATTTATAAACAGACTTTTTGTTAGAATCGCTGAAATTGAATTTCTTGTCCGAACTGCAGTCTATTTTTGCATTAGTTTTTATTCCCTTAGCCTATACCTCCAAAGAAGATTCCAAGCACGTATACAACTAACGTAATTCCTACAAACACATACTTTGTAAGTGGCTCAAACCATTTGCCAAGTTTCTTTTCACAGCCAATTTCTGCCTGTTCTTTTGCAAATCCCTTCGGGCATACCCAGAAGAACATGATTCCTGCAAGGAGTGCACCAAGTGGAATTACATAGATGGAGATTACATCCATCCAATTGCTTACAGCATTTCCTTCTTCGATAAATACGCTCACTGCCGCACCAATCACTGCAATGATACAAACTGCCATCTTTCTGGAGAGTCCGAATTTCTGCTGTAATGCTTCAATCGGTGTCTCGAAAAGATTCATCAATGACGTAATCGCAGCAGACAATACTGCCAGGAAGAAAATCACCGCAAATAGACTTCCGAATGGCATCTGCTGAAATACGACAGGAAGTGTAATAAACATCAGCGGTGGACCACTCGCCACATCTAAGCCAAATGCAAATACTGCAGGAATAACAACGATTCCCGCAATCAGTGCTGCCAATGTATCAAAAAATGCCACATTTTTTGCACTGCTCACAATATCCACATCATTCTTTAAGTAACTTCCGTATACTACCGTTCCTGAACCTGCAAGTGATAATGAGAAAAATGCCTGTCCTAAAGCATACACCCAAGTGTCTACCTTCCACAACTGCTCCCAGTTCGGAATAAACAGGTAGCGGAATCCATCCATTGCTCCTGGAAGTGTAACTACACGAACCGCAAGCAAAATGAAAAAGATAAAGAACACTGGCATCATGACTTTGTTCACTTTTTCAATTCCTTTTGTTACCCCAAATGCCATTATAACGAATGTGATCGCGAGACCTGCCATATGCCATCCCACGCTTCCAAAGTTACCTGCCAATGTGCCGAAGAACGCTCCCATGTCTTCAATCTGTGTTAATTCTCCTGTCAGTGAAGTGAACAAATATTTAATCACCCATCCAACAACTACTGAATAACCGATTGCAATTCCAAGGGATCCAAGAACTGGAATCACACCGATTGCAGTTCCTATTTTCTTACCTTTCTCGCCAAATCGCATCTCCATTGCCTTTGAAAATGCTCCAAGCGGACCAGTTTTCATCGCACGCCCAAATGCCATCTCACCAATCACACCTGAAAATCCCAGAAACACTACAAATATAAAATAAGGGATTAAAAATGCTGCCCCACCAAACTTTCCAGTACGATATGGGAACATCCAAATATTAGCCATTCCCACTGCAGAGCCTACACATGCAATAATAAATCCAAATTTTGAGCGAAACTGATCTCGTGTTACTTCATTATTTTTCTCCATCTTTTTCCCTTTCCTGCCTTTACTTCTTGTCTGTCACCTTTTTTGCCGTTTTCTTCTTTGCCTTGCGGATTCTTCCTTCCTTCAGTACAACTGCTGTTCTTGAAGGCAAGTATAATTCAATATAGTAGCTTCCGTCTTTTTCCTGTTTTGCAGGATATGTCATATGTGCAATCAACTCCTGACCACCATATTTCTTATCATCACTAGAAAGACGCACTTCATAATCTGCATTTGCAGGTACCGGCACTTTCACATTCTGGTAAGAATCTGTTGGATGGAAGTTAAATGCAAACAGCAAACCTTTTCGATAGAATGCAAGCACCTTTTTCTCATTCTGACATGTACGAAGATCTCCAATTCGCTGTGCAAAGATATGATTTCTCTTTGTCAGCATGATCATGTCATGATCGAAATCTGCTAACCACTGATATTTCAAGAATCCGTTATCGCGAAGGCTCCACTGACGACGACAATAATGGAAGCTCCATCCATTTCCTTCTCTTGGGAAATCAATCCATTCTGGATGTCCAAATTCATTGCCCATAAAGTTCAGATATGCTTCGCCACCTCCTGCAAGAGTAAACAGACGAATCATCTTATGTAATGCAATCGCACGGTCAATTACAAGATTATGGCATTCCTTATCCATGTCTGTATACATGTTCGCATCTGCCAGTCGGAAGATCATTGTCTTATCACCTACCAACGCCTGGTCGTGACTTTCTACATATGCAACCGTTCCTTCCCCTGGTCTACGCAGGCACATCTCGCCCCACATCTGTCCAACATCCCACTGTTCATCTGATTTTTCTTTCACCGTACGAATCCACATATCTGGAAGTCCCATTGCAAGGCGATAATCAAATCCGATTCCACCATCTGCAATTGGAAGACACATTCCTGGCATACCAGACATATCTTCTGCAATTGTAACCGCCTCTGGATTCACTTCGCGAATCAATTCATTGGCAAGCTGCAGATATGTAATTGCTTCTACATGCGTATTCAAAGAAAAATATTTATTATCATTATCAAATGCTGTCCCAAGACCATGGTCATGATAAAGCATAGAAGTTACACCATCAAAACGGAACCCATCAAAATGATACTCTGTCATCCAGAACTTCAAGTTTGACAGCAAGAAATGGATAACTTCATCTTTTCCATAGTTGAAGCACTTCGTCCCCCACGCTGGGTGATCACCTTTATCACCATTATGGAAGAACTGCCATTCTGTTCCATCGAACATGTTGATTCCTTCTGCAGTATTCTTCACTGCATGAGAATGTACCACATCCAAAAGAACTCTGATTCCCAACTTGTGCGCTTTATTTACCAAATATTTCAAATCTTCCGGTTTTCCAAACCAGCTGGATGCCGCGAAGAAATTTGACACCTGATATCCAAAACTTCCATAGTAAGGATGTTCCATAATTGCCATAAGCTGAATGGCGTTATAACCCATCTTCTTAATCATTGGAAGAATCTTATTCGCAAATTCCAGGTAAGTACCTACCTTTCCTTCTTCCTGTGCCATCCCTACATGTGCTTCATAAATATATAAAGAATCTGCTCCTTTAAATTCCTGGTCTGTCCATGCAAATGTCTTCTTATCATCTACAACTTCTCCAGCCCATGTCACAGACTCTTTGTCCTGTACTGCACGACGGATATATAATGGAATATGTTCTGTACGAGTCAAGTTCGCATCCACAACTGTCTTCACTTTACATCCATCCCACAGAGCATCATCGCCATCTAACTTCAATTCCCAGATACCGTTGTCCAATTTCTTCAATGGATGACTTGTCTGGTTCCAATTATTAAACTCACCAGAAAGGTAAAGCTGATAAGCACTTGGCGCCCACTCACGGTACACCCATCCACCATCTACATGATGAATTCCAAAATACTCATGTGCATTCGCAAATTCGTCCAACGTCTTTCTGTCGCCCAACAAACGATTTTTCGTATCGTTATAATAGCGCATTCGCAAATCAATATCTCCTGAGAAGGATTGCAGTTGAGGGTTTAATTCTAAAATCTTATACATACAGTCACCTTTTATCCGAGAATCTTCCCGGTCCTTTCCCCTTCGATAAAATCACTCTAATTTCATTCGTATCTTTATTATATCGCTAGTATTTTGAAACATCAAGCAGACGAATTTTATTCACCAAACTGAATTTCGTTCTTAAGCAGATAGTTATATGCAATTGCATTAAAGTCGTCTGGATCTTCTTCAAATGCACGATCACATTCTGCAAACACTTCACGAATCTCCTCATTTACCGTTTCTTTTAAAAACTGGATTCTTTCTGCTGTGTCTGTCGGCAACTTTCCGCCAACTGCTTTCAACGCTTTTTCTGCAAAAAATGCCATGTTTTCCGCACCAATTATTCGAAGTGCTTCTACTGCATCATTGGCAAACTTCCCACTACTTTCATAGAAAAACTGTTCAAATCCGCCATTATTTACTTCACATTCTACTTCTGTGGCAATATAGAATACTCTTTCTTCTTCTGTGAGTGCTTCCATATTTTCGCCGTAGTTACTTTGCTTTGTCAAGCGATTGCACATTGCAACCATAACATCGTTAATTGTTCTTCTTCCCCAGATTGGATCTCTTCTCTTTGCTTCCTCTGGTTTATGAAATGTTTCCTTTTCATATTTATTTTTCACTAAAAATTTTGAAAAAAACATCGCTTCCTCCCATTTTTACCATTCTATACAATATTAACGTTACCATTATAGAGGAAGCTTTCCCGAAACACAAGATTTCCAATTATTAAAATACTATAACATCCATAAAAAAAGGGAACCTCCGAAGAGATTCCCCACTGACGTTCTTGAATTAATCTTCTACTTTTTCTAATAATTTCTTCACACCCTGAATTGCTACGATTACTCCAAGAATTAAGAGCAATGCTGCAAAGATCAGCTGTAAAGTATTTCCAAGTGTTAAGCCTGTTGTAACAAACGCTGTACCTAATTTTACAATTGTCATTGTTAATGCTGTAAATGTTACTACCATCATGAAGAACATTGGAATCCAAAGCATTACGCCCTGACGTTTTGTCTTCTTTAAGAATACCGCACAAGCTACTAATGCAAGTACAGAAAGTAACTGGTTTGCTGAACCAAATAATGGCCAAATCTCTGCGTATCCTACCTGGCAAAGTAAGTATGCAAGTACTAATGTAATAATTGTTGCAAAATATTTGTTTGTCACTACTTTTAAGAATGGTGACATATTTTCTTCATCTACATCTCCATCTAAGAAGAATTCCTGGAAAGATAAACGTCCAATTCTGGCAACAGAGTCCAGTGATGTTAATGCAAATGCAGATACAGCCAAGTTGATCAATGTAAATACTAAGTTGTAAGGAAGTCCTACAGCTGTCAGGAAGTTTGCAATCGCCCCTGCGAAAATCTGTGGCTGAGTTGTAAGTCCAAGTTCTGCTGCTTCTCCCTGTGCAAAAGATGCTACTGCAATCAATGCGATAACTGCAAGCATACTTTCCATTAACATTGCTCCATAAGAAACCGGAAGCATATTCTTTTCGCTCTTGATCTGCTTAGATGCTGTACCAGAAGACACCAGTGAATGGAAACCAGATACTGCACCACATGCGATTGTTACGAATAAGATTGGGAATAAATACTGCCCATCTACGCAGAAACCGTTAAATGCATTTAAGTTACAAGATGGATTTGCTACGAAGATACCTACAACAGCTCCAACAATCATGAAGATCAGAAGATAACTGTTCAGATAATCTCTTGGCTGTAAAAGTGCCCACACAGGTGTTACACACGCAATCATGATATAAATGAATACGATAATGTGCCATGTTCCTCTTTCGATATAAACTGGGAAAGCAAGTCCAAGTGCAACTGCAACTACTAAAAATGTAATTGCAATTCCTGTGTTCACCCATTTTCCAAATTTGCAATATTTCAAAATCATTCCAAGTGCAACTGCTTCAATAATGAATAACATAGAAGTTGTTGCTACGGAACCATTTGCTACAATTTTAGAAACTGCTCCTGATGCTTCATCTACTGCGAATCCGTTAAATGTTCCTGCTACAACATCGGCGAACGCTGCTACAACAAGGATACAGAATAACCAGCAGAATGCAAGGAATAATTTCTTTCCCAACTTTCCGATATACTCTTCAATAATATAGCCAATGGTACGTCCTTTGTTCTTTACAGATGCATACATTGCTGCGAAGTCCTGTACTGCACCAAAGAATACACCTCCAACAAGAACCCATAACAGAACAGGAAGCCATCCAAAGATTGCTGCCTGAATTGGTCCATTGATTGGACCTGCACCTGCGATAGATGCAAATTGATGACCGAATACTACGTTTGTATCCGCAGGAACATAATCCACACCGTCTTCCATTTCATACGCTGGTGTCTTGGCATTAGGATCAATGCCCCACTTGTTCTGAAGATAGCGTCCATAGAGCAAATAAGCTCCTCCCAGGACAACTAACGCAATTACCATCATTAAGATACCACTCATTTTTTCTCATCCCTCTTTCTCTTTGTGTATAGGTAACGTTTTACCACGTTCGCATACGAAAGTCAATAGATTTGCATCAAAAAACAGAGTGGATTCTAGAATCCACTCTGTTCTGTAAGTTTTTCTTATGTTTTATGATGTATAATTATCAAAATATCCCTGAATATGAATGACTGGTGTTCCCTTATCTCCTGAACCACTTGTTAAGTCACAAAGTGAACCGATCAAATCTGTCAGGCGACGTGGAGTTGTTCCCTGTGCTGCCATATTACCTACAAGGCTTCCTTCTTTTTCCTGAATTTTCTTAGAAATTGCTTCTTTTAAAGCTTCCCCAGATAAATCCTTGAAATCATTATCCGCAAGATATTTTAACTTCAATTCGTTTGGTGTTCCTTCCAATCCTGGTGTATTAGCAACAGATACACATGGATCTGCAAGTTCCCAGATTTTTCCTACTGGATCTTTGAACGCTCCATCTCCATATACCATAACTTCTACACATTTTCCAGTCTTGTCCAGAATCTTCTGCTGAATCTCTTCTACAAGTCCTGTACATTCTCTTGGGAATAACTTAATAGATTCTTCTGTTGATTTGTTAGAACCTAATAAACCATACTGTTCGTTACATCCACTTCCATCTACTGGGCTTGTCAAAATATCATCCATACCAAGAACAATCTCAGCACCTGCTGCTTTTAAGATTCTCTTTGTTCTTGCACGTGTATGAATATCACATGTTAACACATTCTTTGTATAATCCAGAATTACTCTTGGATTGTTTGCAAAGATAACTTCTACTTCTGCACCCTGTTCACGGATCAGTTCACTATAATATGCAACATAGTCTACGCCTGTAAATGGGTGAAGATTTTCGCCGAATAATTCGCGGTAACGTTTCTCATCTAATACATCACTGTATGGATTGATTCCAGCTTCATCTAACTTATCTAAAGAAACAAGTTCATTTCCCACTTCATCACTTGGGTAGCTGAGCATGAGCACAACTTTTTTAGCTCCTCTTGCAATTCCCTTCAAGCAAATAGAAAAACGGTTTCTTGAAAGAATTGGGAAAATTACACCAATTGTCTCTCCGCCAAGTTTTTCCTTCACATCTTTTGCAATTGCATCTACAGATGCGTAATTTCCCTGTGCTCTTGCAACGATAGATTCTGTCGCAGCAATTACATCGCGGTCGCGGATTTCATAGCCTTCACTTTTCGCCGCATCTAATACGCTATCTACAATAATCTGTGCCAGATCATCTCCTTCTCGAATGATCGGACAACGAATTCCTCTTGAAATAGTACCTACTTTTCTTTCCATATTTCTCGCCCCTTGCCTGTGAAATTTTTTGTCTATTTTACTTTATCACACTAATATCCTTCTTGACAATTTCTTCTTGGTAAAAATTGAAAATTTCTCTAGTATTTTTTTAATTTTTCATATATAATGCTATGCAGAGCAAAAATAGGTACGTCCGAAAAACTGCTTAATACATCACAATATTTTAGGAGGAAACTTATGCCAAAGAGAACAGATATTAACAAAGTATTGATCATCGGTTCTGGTCCAATCATCATTGGTCAGGCGTGTGAATTTGACTACTCTGGAACACAGGCTTGTAAAGCGTTACGTAAACTTGGTTATGAAATCGTACTTGTGAATTCTAACCCAGCTACTATTATGACTGATCCTGAGACAGCAGACGTTACATATATTGAACCATTGAATGTTGACCGTTTAGAGCAGATTATCGCGAAGGAACGCCCAGATGCCCTTCTTCCAAATCTTGGAGGACAATCCGCTCTTAATTTGTGTTCGGAGCTTGCTGAAAAAGGTATTTTAGCAAAATATAACGTCAACGTTATTGGTGTTCAGTTAGACGCTATTGAACGTGGTGAAGACCGTATCGAATTCAAAAAAACAATGGATGAACTTGGAATTGAAATGGCACGTAGTGAAGTGGCTTACACCGTAGATGAAGCTCTTGCAATTGCTGATAAACTTGGTTATCCAGTAGTTCTTCGTCCAGCCTATACTATGGGTGGTACAGGCGGCGGTCTCGTATATAATAAAGAAGAATTAAAAACAACATGTGCCAGAGGTCTTCAGGCAAGTCTTGTAGGACAGGTTCTCGTTGAAGAATCTATTCTCGGATGGGAAGAACTCGAACTTGAAGTTGTACGTGATTCAGAAGGTAATATGATCACTGTATGCTTCATTGAAAATATCGATCCTCTTGGAGTTCATACAGGTGACTCTTTCTGTTCAGCTCCAATGCTTACTATTTCTAAAGAATGTCAGAATCGATTACAGGAACAGGCTTACAAAATCGTTGATTCCGTTGGTGTAATCGGTGGTACAAACGTTCAATTCGCTCATGACCCTGTTTCTGACAGAATCATTGTTATCGAAATTAATCCACGTACATCAAGATCTTCAGCTCTTGCATCAAAAGCAACTGGATTCCCAATCGCTTTAGTATCTGCAATGCTTGCTGCTGGTTTAACATTAAAAGATATCGAATGTGGCAAATATGGCACATTGGACAAGTACGTTCCAGATGGCGACTATGTTGTAATTAAGTTTGCACGTTGGGCATTTGAAAAATTCAAAGGCGTAGAAGACAAACTTGGTACACAGATGCGTGCTGTTGGTGAAGTTATGAGTATCGGTAAGAATTACAAAGAAGCTTTCCAGAAAGCAATTCGAAGTCTTGAAACAGGACGTTATGGTCTTGGTCATGCAAAGAATTACGATACAATGACAAAAGAACAGCTTTTGAAACTTCTCATCACACCTTCCAGCAACCGTCATTTCATTATGTACGAAGCAATCCGCAAAGGTGCTACAAACGATGAAATTTTTGCAATCACAAAAGTAAAACATTATTTCATTCAGCAGATGAGAGAACTCGTAGAATTAGAAGAAGAAATCGTAAAATCCAAAGGATCTCTTCCAGCAGATAAACTTCTCATTCAGGCTAAGAAAGATGGCTTCTCTGATAAATATTTGAGCCAGATTCTTGAAATCGATGAAGCTGACATCCGCAACAAGCGTATCGAACTTGGTGTTGAAGAAGCTTGGGAGGGTGTACACGTAAGTGGAACAAAAGATAGCGCTTACTACTATTCTACATATAACGCAGAAGACAAGAATCCTATTTCAACAGAAAAACCAAAAGTTATGATCTTAGGTGGTGGTCCTAACAGAATTGGACAGGGTATCGAATTCGACTACTGCTGCGTACATGCTGCATTAGCTCTGAAGAAACTTGGATTCGAGACAATTATCGTAAACTGTAACCCAGAAACAGTGTCTACAGACTACGATACTTCTGATAAATTGTACTTTGAACCACTGACTCTCGAAGATGTATTAAGTATTTATAAGAAAGAAAAACCAGTTGGTGTTATTGCACAGTTTGGTGGACAGACTCCTCTGAACCTTGCCGCTGATCTTGAAAAGAATGGCGTGAAGATTCTCGGAACATCTCCTGCAGTTATCGACCTTGCAGAAGACCGTGACCTTTTCCGTGCAATGATGGATAAATTAGAAATTCCTATGCCAGAATCAGGAATGGCTGTTAATGTAGAAGAAGCTCAGGAAATCGCTCGCAAGATTGGATTCCCTGTTATGGTTCGTCCTTCCTACGTTCTCGGCGGACGTGGTATGGAAGTTGTCTATGATGAAGAAGCTCTGACACAGTACATGAATGCTGCTGTTGGTGTAACTCCTGACAGACCAATCCTTATTGACCGTTTCTTGAATCACGCATTAGAATGTGAAGCTGACGCAATCAGTGATGGTACTCATGCATTTGTACCTGCTGTTATGGAACATATCGAACTTGCAGGAGTTCACTCTGGAGACTCTGCTTGTATCCTTCCATCTCTTCACATTACAGAAGAAAATGTAAAAACAATCAAAGAATATACTCGTAAGATTGCAGAAGAAATGCATGTAAAAGGACTTATGAATATGCAGTATGCAATTGAAGATGGAAAAGTATATGTACTGGAAGCAAACCCACGTGCATCTCGTACAGTTCCATTGGTATCTAAAGTATGTAACATCCGTATGGTACCACTTGCAACTGACATCATTACTTCTGAACTTACAGGCCGTCCATCACCAGTCGTTGACTTAAAGGAACAGAATATTCCATACTATGGTGTAAAAGAAGCAGCTTTCCCATTCAACATGTTCCCAGAAGTTGACCCAATCCTTGGACCTGAAATGCGTTCAACTGGTGAAGTACTTGGATTGTCTGAGTACTATGAAGAAGCATTCTTCAAATCTCAGGAAGCTGTACAGTCAAAACTTCCATATGAAGGAACTGCATTGATTTCTGTAAATAAGAAAGATAAGAATGACATCATTGAAGTTGCTAAATCTCTTGCAGAAGACGGATTCAAGATTCTTGCAACAGAAGGTACATGCAACTGTATCAATGAAGCTGGAATTCCTGCTGAAAGAGTAAACAAACTCAGCGAAGGACGTCCAAATATCCTTGACCTGATTACAAACGGTAAGATTGACCTCATCATCAACTCTCCACTCGGAAAAGATGGTATGATTGATGACAGTTACATCCGTAAGACAGCAATCAAGGCTAGAATCCCTTATATGACAACTGCTGCCGCTGCACTTGCTGCTGCAAAGGGAATTCACTCAATGAAAAAACATGGTGGAACAGAGGTTAAATCTTTACAGGAACTTCATGCTTCTATTACAGATAAAGAATAATCTGACCACTTCGTTTTTGCAAAACATATAAACTCATATAACAAAGAACTGCATGGGTGCTTTCACATCCATGCAGTTCTTTGTTTGGGTTCATACGTATAATTAAATTTCGATTTCTCCGTCAAATACAACCGTTGCAGGTCCTGTCATATATACTTTGTCTGCTTCTCTATCCCAATGAATCTTGAGATCGCCACCTAACAATTTTACTGTCACTTCGTCTTCAGTAAGTCCATTGAGCATACACGCTACTGCTACTGCACACGCGCCAGTTCCACATGCCAGTGTTTCTCCGGAACCACGTTCCCACACACGCATCTCTACTGTCTTGCGATCAATGACGCGCACAAATTCTGTATTGATTCTCTGTGGAAATCTTTCGTGATTCTCAAACTTTGGTCCAATCTTTTCAATTTCCAGTCCCTGTACATCATCAATGTAAACGATTACATGTGGATTTCCCATGGAAACTGCTGTCATGCGATATTCTTTTCCGTCCACAACAATTGGTTCATCTACTACTTTTTCCAAAGCATCGTCTTCCATTGTCACTGGAATTTTCTTCGGACAAAGCTCTGGTTTTCCCATATCCACTTTCACAAGAACAACTTTTCCATCTTCAACAGTAAGATCCAAATATTTGATTCCTGCAAGAGTCTCCACAGAAATGCTTGTTTTATCTGTTAATCCGTAATCATATACGTACTTTGCAACGCTGCGGATTCCATTTCCGCACATCTCTGCTCTGGAACCATCTGCGTTATACATCTCCATCTCGAAATCTGCCACCTGAGATGGATTAATCATAATCAAACCATCAGATCCGATTCCAAAATGTCTGTCACTAACAAACTTGGATACCTCTGGTGGATTTTCAATTGTCTCTTTAAAACAGTTGACATAAACATAGTCATTTCCTAATCCGTGCATTTTTGTAAATTTCATCTTCTATTCCTCATTTTTTTATTTTTATAAACGTTACCACTTTACATCATTAAAAAATTATAGAGTCAAAAAGCCTCTTTGTCAACTACACGAAACATCAAATATTTTCCATTTTCTGAAAATATATGCTATAATCATACAAACATTTGCCAAAGGGGGATTTTTTATGAGTTTACCAATTCCAATCGAAACAAGTGCCCGACACATCCATATCAAACAGTCGGACTTTGAAATATTATTCGGCGAAGGAACCCAGCCAACTTTTAAAGCGGATTTAAGCCAGCCTGGTCAGTATGTCTGCCAGGAACGCATTACTGTAAAGGGTCCACGTGGGACTTTCGAAAATGTAGCTCTTCTTGGGCCATGCCGTTCAGAAACTCAGGTAGAAATCTCCATGACGGATTCCAGAAAATTAGGAGTGCCTGGCATCATCCGTCAATCCGGTGATACCAAAGACACTCCTGGTTGTACATTGATTGGTCCTGCTGGCTCCCTGGAGCTTGATCATGGTGTTATCGTAGCTAAACGTCACATTCACATGACACCTTTTCAAGCGGTTCAGCTTAACGTACGCGACAACGATGAAGTGTTTGTCATCACCGAAAGTTATGAACGTTCTCTGATTTTCGCTGATGTTGTTGTCCGTGTCAGTCCAAGCTTCGCCCTTGCTATGCATGTAGATACTGACGAAGCAAATGCATTTGCCAGCGACAGTGCCCCTATGGGAACTATTTTAAAATTATTCAGCGGTCACACTTACAATTTGCAAAAATGGGCCGATGAAATCCAAAGTGGAATTCATCGTATCTAACCCCTACATTTTCGCTGTCAGTGTTTTTGCTGTCACCCCTTCGATCATCCCCAACTTTCCTGAAAGAGAGCTGGTTTTATCTCCCGGGGCATCTAGCACAACGCTGATGATGGAGACGCCGCGTTCCCGATATGGGATTCCCATGCGTCCAACAATATATTGTCTAAATTCGTGGAGCAGTTCATTGACTGCTCCCGCTGCTTCTTCTTCCTTAATAATAATACTGATTACTGAAACTCTATTTTCCATAAAGGCTCCTCTTTACTGTTTTTGCATTCACTACTATCTTGTATTTTGCATCGATTATTTTTTCCTATATCTTCTTTTCTCTATGAAATATTATAGCACAGTTCCCACAAATGGATAGGTATTTTCTTTTTCAAACATGAGGACATCTTCTTCCCTCATATATTTTACAGAAAACTTTTTCGGAGTTTCGCATGAAGAAAAAAAGCACACAGAAAAATTTATCCCGAATTGTTTTTCTTTTCGGTCTCTCCCTAGCACTCCTTGCTTCCGTAAAATATGTTTCAGACTTCGCAACCGTCTCCAGCAATGTCAATGGTCGGGAGCTTCCTATTTATTCTGTAAAAACAGATGAGAAAAAGGTGGCTCTCTCCTTCGATGCTGCCTGGGGCAATGAAGATACAAAGCGAATCCTGGATATTTTGAAAAAACACAACATCCATGTTACATTTTTTATGACCGGCGGTTGGGTATCTTCCTACCCAGATGATGTAAAAGCCATTCTGGCTGCCGGCCACGACCTTGGAAATCATAGCGAAAATCACAAAAATATGTCACAACTTTCTAATGAAGAAAAGACAAAAGAGCTGCTCGGGGTTCATCAAAAAGTCAAGGAACTTACTAACACTGACATGCATCTATTTCGCCCACCCTACGGCGATTACAACGATGATGTCATATTGAATGCTGCACAAAATGGTTACTACGCTATCCAGTGGTCCGTAGACAGCCTGGACTGGAAAGACTACGGAGTTGACAGCATCATAGACACCATCCTCAATCATAAAAATCTTCGCAATGGTGCTATTATTCTCTGCCATAATGGTGCGAAATATACGGCTGATGCTCTGGAAGCGGTTATCTCTGGGTTAGAGGAAAAAGGGTATGAAATCGTTCCGATATCTGAGTTGATCTATACCGAAGGATATCATATGGATGTCAATGGGGAGCAGAT
>CAZPZR010000012.1:0-36495 GCA_964591105.1 uncultured Lachnospiraceae bacterium
TTTCTGGGCAAAAGGAATGGAACAGGATAAGATCAACGCTTACATGACACTTTACACAGCACTTGTAGAAGTAAGTAAAGTTGCAGCGCCAATGATTCCATTTATGACAGAAGAGATTTACCAGAATCTTGTAAAGAGCATCAATCCAGAAGCACCAGAAAGTATTCACTTATGTGACTTCCCAGTTGCGGATGAAGCTGCAATTGATAAAGAATTAGAATCCAACATGGAAAATGTACTGGAATTGGTTGTTATGGGTCGTGCATGTAGAAATACAGCAAACATCAAGAACCGTCAGCCAATCGGCCAGATGTATGTAAAAGCTGAATTTGATCTTCCAGATTTCTATAAAGAAATCGTAGAAGATGAGTTAAATGTGAAAGATGTTACATTTACACAGGATGTTCGTGATTTCACATCTTACTCTTTCAAACCACAGCTTAAGACAGTTGGACCAAAATATGGAAAACTTCTTGGCGGTATCAAAGCAGCACTTTCTGCAATCGATGGAAATGCAGCAATGGATGAACTGAATGCAAACGAAGTTCTGAAATTAGATATCAATGGTACAGAGGTAAGCCTTCTACGCGAAGACCTATTGATCGACAGCGCACAGACAGAAGGATATGTATCTGAAAATGATAACGGAATCACAGTTGTTCTTGATACAAATCTTTCTGAAGAACTTCTGGAAGAAGGATTTGTACGTGAAATCATTAGTAAGATTCAGACTATGCGTAAAGAAGCTGATTTCGAAGTGATGGATCAGATCGCTGTAACTTATACAGGTACAGAAAAAGCAGAAAAAGTATTTGCTGATAATGCAGCAACAATTGGAGAGGAAACACTTGCACTCAGCGTAACAAAAGCAGAACCAGCTGGATACGTGAAAGAGTGGAAAATTAACGGGGAAAATGTAACTCTTGGAGTTGAGAAAAAATAGAATTCTTCTCATGATGTAACTTTAGAAGGGAAACAAAGTAATAATGTATAATCCGAGACTTAAAAAAGATGTATTTAAAAAAGAAGTAAGAGAAAATGTAAAATCTTTATTTCGAAAAGAGATTGAAGAAGCAACACCACAGCAATTGTATCAGGCAGTGTCTTATGCATTAAAAGAAGCAATCATTGATGACTGGATTGCAACACAGAAAGCATATGACAAACAGGATCCAAAGATTGTGTACTATATGTCTATGGAATTCCTGATGGGAAGAGCCCTTGGAAACAACCTGATCAATATGACTGCATATCAGGATGTGAAAGAGTCTCTTGAAGAAATGGGAATCGATTTGAATATGATCGAAGACCAGGAACCAGATCCAGCACTTGGAAATGGTGGTCTTGGACGTCTTGCAGCATGTTTTCTGGATTCACTTGCATCCTTAGGCTATGCAGCCTATGGATGCGGAATCCGTTACCGCTACGGAATGTTCAAGCAGAAAATTGAAAATGGTTATCAGGTAGAGAAACCAGACAACTGGTTGAAGCATGGAAACCCATTTGAACTTCGCAGACCTGAATATGCGAAAGAAGTTCGTTTTGGTGGAAATATCCGTGTAGAATATGATGACAAAACAGGAGCAATCCGCTTCAAACAGGAAAATTATGAATCTGTTCTGGCAGTTCCATACGATTATCCAATCGTTGGATATGACAACCGTGTAGTAAATACACTTCGTATCTGGGATGCAGAACCAATCGTAGACTTCCAGTTAGATTCTTTTGACCGCGGAGACTACCGCAAAGCAGTAGAACAGGAAAACCTTGCAAGAAACATCGTAGAAGTATTATATCCAAACGATAACCACTATGCAGGAAAAGAGCTGAGATTAAAACAGCAGTATTTCTTCGTGTCTGCAAGTATTCAGACAGCAATTGAGAAATACAAAAAGAACCATGATGATATTACAAAATTGTATGAAAAAGTAACATTCCAGATGAATGATACACATCCAACACTTACAGTTGCAGAATTGATGAGAATTCTTCTCGATGAAGAAGGACTTGGATGGGAACAGGCATGGGAAGTTACAACAAAAACAGTTGCATACACAAACCATACAATTATGGCAGAAGCATTGGAAAAATGGCCAATCGACTTGTTCCAGAGATTGCTTCCACGTGTATACCAGATTGTTCAGGAAATCGACCGCCGCTTCATTGACCAGGTAAGAAAACAGTACCCAGGTGATGAAGGTAAAGTGGCAGCAATGGGAATCTTAAGAGATGGACAGGTGAAGATGGCACACCTTGCAATCGTAGCAGGATATTCTGTAAATGGTGTAGCAAGACTTCATACAGAGATTCTTAAGAATCAGGAACTCAAAGATTTCTACCAGATGATGCCAGAAAAATTCAACAACAAGACAAATGGTATCACACAGAGACGTTTCTTAAAACATGGAAACCAGCTTCTTGCAGATTGGGTAACAGAAAAACTTGGCACAGATGCATGGGCAACAGACCTTTCTCTGATGGAAGGATTAAAACCATTGCTGGATGATGAAAAAGCTCGCCAGGAATTCATGGATATTAAGTACAAGAACAAAGAACGTCTTGCAGCTTACATTTTAGAGCACAACGGAGTTGAAGTAGACCCACGTTCTATTTTCGACGTACAGGTAAAACGACTTCATGAATACAAACGTCAGCTTTTGAACATTTTACATGTAATGTATCTGTATAATCAGATCAAAGAACATCCAGAGATGAGCTTCACACCAAGAACATTTATCTTCGGTGCAAAGGCGGCAGCAGGATATGTAACTGCAAAACAGATCATCAAGTTGATCAACTCTGTAGCTGATGTTGTAAATAACGACCGCAGCATCAACGGAAAAATTAAAGTTGTATTTATCGAAGATTACCGTGTATCCAATGCAGAGTGGATCTTTGCAGCAGCAGATGTCAGCGAACAGATTTCCACAGCATCAAAAGAAGCATCTGGTACAGGAAATATGAAATTCATGCTGAACGGAGCTCCAACACTTGGAACAATGGACGGAGCAAACGTAGAAATCGTAGAAGAAGTAGGAATGGAAAATGCATTCATCTTCGGATTAAGTTCTGATGAAGTAATCAACTACGAACAGCATGGCGGATACAATCCAAGAGACATCTACAACAGCGACGAAGAACTTCGCAGAGTTATTGATCAGTTAGTAGATGGAACATATGCAAACGGCAACACAGAACAGTATCGTGAACTTTACAATTCATTGTTAAATAAAGATACTTACTTCATTCTGAAAGATTTCCGTGCATATGCAGAAGCGCAGAAGAAAGTTGGAGAAGCATACACAGACCGTGAAAAATGGTCAAGAATGGCTCTTCTTCAGACAGCAAGCTGCGGAAAATTCTCATCAGACAGAACAATAAGAGAATATGCAAACGATATTTGGGGATTAGAACCAATTACTGTATAATTTATCGTTGATATGAAGGGGTGGAGAAATCCACCTCTTTTATAATGCTGAAAACTTGAATAAAGTGTACTGCGTAATACCTCATATTTTATTTTTTTTCTCATATGTATGTTACATGGGAGGGCTTTTTTATGGAAAAAATAAAACAAATTGTGAGTTATGCGCTTATTATTCTTTTGCTTCCATATATTCTTACTATTTTTTTGAGTGGTCCAAGTGTGGCGACAGGAGCCAAAGTGGACGATACTTATGTGCGAGTGAAGATGGACGAAGAACAGGAGATGGAACTTTCACTGGAGGAATATGGAATCGGGATTCTGGCAAAGGATATTCCTGTGGAGTATGAAGAGGAAGCATTGAAAGCTCAGGCAATTCTTGTGCGTACGAGCCTGTATAAGAATATTCACGAACAGGGAACAGACGTAGTCTTAACAGAGAAATTCTGGTCTCAGGAGGATATGGAGAAGGCCTGGGGTGTGGGTCAATATTCGAAGAATTACCAACGTCTGAAACGGGCGTGGGAAGACACGCGGGAACAGGTGCTGTTGTACGAGGATGCACTGGCAACAACGTCTTTCTTTCGCTTGAGCAATGGAAGCACGCGGGATGGGAAAGAAGCGTTGGGAAAAGAATATCCATATTTGAAAATAGTGGACTGTCCGGCAGATATTGAATCCGTGGAGCAGATTCAGACAACGACCATAGATGACATAGACGCAGAAGTGAAACAATGTGATACCGCGGGGTACGTATTGAAGGTTCGCGTCGGTGATGAAACTGTGAGTGGAGAGGAGTTTCGGCAGAATTATCATCTGGCATCCAGCTGCTTTTCTCTGCAGAGTTATGAGGGAAAACTTCGTATTACGACGCGTGGAGTGGGACATGGTGTTGGCATGAGCCAGTATACAGCAAACGAAATGGCGGCAGCAGGAAGCTCCTATGAGGAGATTCTGGAGTATTTTTTTGCCGGAACAACTTTGCGGGAGGTTGCAGATATCGTGAAAGAAAATTCTGAATCCAAACAGGACAATATCGTATCAAAGAATTTTTACAAAATATAGAATAAGCCCACCGTTATCTGGCAAAAATATGGTCAGAGGTGGTGATAAAATGAATCAGAAAAAAAGACCTAGAAAGAAAGGCGCGACCGCCGCGGTGTTGTGCTTTGTAGCAGCAATTGCAATTGTAGGAACATATACACTGAGGGATTATAGAAAATCACAGCAGGAAATTGCCAGGTCGCAGGAAAAACTGAGTGCGAAAGACGAAACAGAGAAAGAATCGACGAAAGAACCATCGCGTGCAGCGAACACGAATGATATCGTGAATGAGGAAGCTACCAAAACAACCGAAGCATCTGAGGAAACGTCGGAAGATACGCCGGAAGAACAAGTGCAAGGTTCACAAGAAGGACAAACGGACGAAAGTGTGACAACGGGAAGTTCAAAAACAACAAAGAATGTGAACTTCCAAAGTGCAGATAAGCTGCTCTGGCCAATTTCTGGGAATGTCTGTATGAGCTACAGCATGGACAAAACCGTGTATTTTCAGACATTGGATCAGTACAAATATAATCCGGCCATGATTATATCCGGAGCGGAAGGCGACCAAGTAATCGCATCTGCGCCAGGAATTGTGAAATCCATTGACGAAAGTGCACAGACAGGTACAACGGTAAATGTAGACCTTGGCAATGGATATGAATTGTTCTATGGTCAGTTGGAAAATGTTGCAGTGAAGACCGGTGACTATGTGCAGGCAAAAACAGTTCTTGGCTATGTAAATAAGCCGACAAAATATTACAGTGTGGAAGGCGCAAACGTCTATTTTGAAATGAGAAAAGATGGACAGCCAATCGATCCGGCAGAATTTTTAGTTGAATAATTGAAAGGAACAGGGCAGTTATTTCGGAAAAAGAAGTACTTGTCCTGTTTTTTCGAAAAAGCTATACTAGAGAAGAATGTAAGAGAAAGAGTGAGAAATATGAATTATACATATATGGTGAAATGCAGCGATGGGACATTTTACACAGGCTGGACGACGAATGTTGAGAAGAGAGTGAAAGCACACAATACAGGAAAGGGTGCAAAATATACGAAGACACGCCGGCCAGTAGAGTTAATCTATTTCCAGCAATTTGAGACAAAAGAAGAAGCAATGAGCCGAGAATATGCAATCAAACAGCTGACTCGCAAACAGAAGGAGCAGCTGCTTGATTGTCCAGAAAATCTAATGTTACAATTACAAAACGAAGGCGTACATTACGACGAAGTGGCAGGCACTTCCACCCATGACGAATAAGTGGAAAATCTCATGACTTCCAAAATTTTTATGTTTGAGATTGAAAATTGGAAGCTTCAGAGCGTAAATGATACCGCCAACAGTGTAAATCAATCCGCCAGCCAAAAGCCATCCAAAGGCCACTGGAGACATGGAATTGAGAAGTTGCGTAAATCCGAGTACACAGGTCCATCCCATTCCGATGTAAAGGACGGATGAGACCCATTTTGGACAGTAGACCCAGAACGCTTTGATTAAAATTCCAACAAGTGCAAAGCTCCACACAATAATAAGCATTGGAATACCAATGCTCCAATCAAGTACCAGCAGGCAAATTGGGGTGTAGCTTCCTGCAATCAGAACGCTGATCATCATGTGGTCAATCTTCTTCAGGATAGTATTCACTTTTTCGGACTTATCAAATGTATGATAGGTTGTGCTGGCAGCATATAAAAGGATAAGACTGACAGCGTAAATAATAATAGAAATAAGATAAATTCTGGAAGGTTCGTGCGCGGCCTTGATGATGAGCGGCACAGCAGCGAAAACAGCCATCAGCATGCCAATGAAATGTGTAATTGCACTTCCAGGATCTTTCACATGTTTTTTAATTGTATTAGACATAAAACTCCACCTCTTACATATTAATATTTCGACACGTAGTTTTCAAAACTACATCAAGCATATAAGTATATTATAACCAGAAATGAAAAAAAGCAAGAGGTTTTTAAAAAAAGACGAAAGCAAAATTGCCTTCGTCTTTTTAAATAGAATCTAAAGTTGTCTTTTTAAGCACCAAGAATGCTTCCTACAATCAGTCCAAAATAAGTTCCAATTACGTATCCCAGTGTACCAATCAAAATAATTGGTCCTACCAGTTTGCTCCAGCCCTTAGATACGGCCATTGCAACTGCAGTTGTTGGCCCACCGATATTGGCATTAGAAGCAAGAATAATATCTTCCAGGTTAAAGCGTAACAGCTTTCCAGCAACCAGGCTGAACAGCATATTTACCACAACAACAATTGCAGCAAATACGAGGAGCATTGGTGAGTTTGTAAGAATCATAGGAACGGAGGCTGGCACACCGATTACAAAGAAGAATAGGTAAATCAAATAGGTACCAAGTTCCTGAGTTCCTCTGATTTCACCAAAGAATCCAGGTTTTAATGTTGCGCAGAGCATAGAAATTGTTGTAATCCAAAGGTACAGATTTCCGAATAAGGTATTGAGAATCTGTAAAAATGCATTGGAAGTTGGGATGACAGCTCCAAGTGCAGAGGAAATTGCGTTGGAAAGAGCAACAATTGTAAATGCTGTTGCACCGGCAAGTGCGATGTCTCGAAGGGAAATTTCTTTTCTTCCCCAGAAGGCAGCCGCCTGTGTCTCGTTTGTGTTAGAAGATCCCTGCGCTTCAACTTCATCCACGTGTGGATGTGGGAAATGCTTACGGAAAAATCCGATGGATGGCATAGAAATCAATAAGAAGAAATACAATACCATCAGTAAGTTGTCCGCAACTGTTGCGGCAGAAATCATTTCTCCAGAAATATCAAAGGCAGCTCCGAGTGCAGCGAAATTCACTGTACCACCAATATAAGTTCCTGTGAATACACCGGCGAGACCGGAAAGTTCAGGAATGAAGTTGTGAAGCAATACGTAACCAAGGATTGCACCACAAGCAGTTCCAACAGAGCCAATCAGAAAAATAATCAGGATACGTCCCGCTTCCTTCCCGATTTTTCGCATATCGCATTGCAGAAGAAGCAATGGAATTGCCAATGGAACTACATATCCCCAAACTGCATCCCAAACAGTAGAATCCATAGGAATGATTCCAAAATTGGATAAGATAATTGCGAAAAGCAGTGCAAGGATCGCACCGGTCATTTTCGCAGCCCACTGATAACGCTGCTCTAAGTAAATGGCTGCTGCAGCACCGAGTGCACAGATGGCCCAGAGCATCCAGATGTTATCGGCACCAATGAGCGGATTTTCTAAATTAAAAATATGTCCCCACATAAGTTTCTCCTTTCGTGTTGCACGATTGTATTCTATTTATATTTTTTCATAATGTACTTTCCCAGTATAAATTTTTACGTACAAAAAGTCAATGAAAACGGGTTTTTGCCTTGCAGTAAATGACTGCTGCGAGAGTGCTGATTGAGGTGGCGAGGATAGCGGCACCTACGATACTAGCCGGATTGACACTTCCGTATTGGCTTCGGTAGGCAATCACGTTGACGGGAATCAACTGGAGAGAAGAAATATTCAAAATTAAAAAGGTGCACATTTCATTACTGGCTATGCCACGAGAGCGCACAGGTCCTGGAGAGCGTCCGCGTCTGCGAGAATCTTCTAAATTTTCAAGTTCAGACATTGCACGAAGTCCAGCAGGTGTGGCTGCCCAGCCAAGGCCGAGAATATTAGCGACAAAATTGGTCGTGATGTGCTCGCGAGCGGGATGATCGGAGGGAAGGTCGGGAAATAGAAAACGCATCAGTGGCGACATTTTCTTCGAAAGCTGTTGAATAATGCCGGCGCAGGAAGCGATTTCCATCAGACCCGTCCAAAAGGACATAATCCCCATCATGGTGATGCAAAGGGAAATGGCTTCCTTGGAAGAATCAATGGCAGCACTTGTGATGTCCGGGATCCGTCCGGTGAAGGCTGCGAATACAATGCCAATGAGAATCATACTTGCCCAGAGAATGTTTAACATCGGAAACCTCAAAATGAAGATATTAACATAATATATGAGGAAAAAGATGCCGCTACGACATCATTTTGTGGAAAACTTGCACATAGAATGGAAGAAATGACAGTGGATAGTGGTGTGTGGATGAAACTTCTTCTATATATTTCAGAGATGATTGTGCCGATGGTGATATTCGTGGTGGTCAGTTACGGCGTGCTGGCAAAGGTGGATGTGTATGACAGCTTTATCAAAGGGGCGAAAAGCGGATTTTTCACTGTAATTAAGATTATTCCGACGTTGATCGGGTTAATGACGGCGGTGGGGATACTGCGTGCCTCTGGATTTTTGGAATTTCTGACGGAAGTCTTAGGGAGATTCACAGATGCGATAGGATTTCCAGGGGAATTGGTACCATTAACGATTGTAAAAATGTTCTCATCCTCTGCGGCAACAGGGCTACTGTTGGATGTGTACAAAGAATATGGGACAGATTCCACGATTGGACTTATCGCGTCTATCAGTATGTCTTGTACGGAGACTATTTTTTATACTATGAGTGTGTACTTTATGACTGCGAAGGTGACGAAAACAAGATTTACATTAAGTGGCGCGATGTTGGCAACACTGGCTGGGTTGGCGGCAAGTGTAGTGTTTGGGAATGGTTTTGGCTCATATTAATAAACTATCTCTTTGGAGATATGGTTTATGTAGATAACTCTTTGGAGATAGGTTTTGGAGGCCGTTATGAGTAAAATTATTTTGTATCATGGTTCGAATAAAAAAGCCTCTTTTGGGGAAAGGTAAAGTTTATAATGATTATGGTCAAGGATTTTATTGTACGGAACATATAGAACGTGCAAAAGAATGGTCTTGTAGCGAAGGTGTAGATGGTTTTACAAACAGGTATGAATTGGACACAGCAGGGTTGAAGATTTTAAATTTATCTTCAGCGGATGAAGGAACATTTTCTGATTGATATTAGCGAATATGATTTAATCATAGGATATCGTGCGGATGATTCCTATTTTTCTTTTGCAAGAGCTTTTATAAGCAATGAAAAACCTTGGCGAAGCGTTTGGCTATTCAGCAACTGTCTTGAACATTCCTATGGATGATTTTCTTGATATGTTTATTATAAGCGGTATTGCAGAACAATTTGCGAATGGTGTTCCAAAGTTCGTATCCGGTCTTTCGGGAACAGAGCTTGTAGGGGAGGTTTTGAACCGCACAAAGAACGATACTGTTTTTCATAAACCACAAATCGTATATGACTATTCTGCTGAATATTGGTGCGGTTGGATACTTGCGTTTTATCAGTGGAACACAGGAAAAAGTTTTAAGGAAATAAAAAAATATCTCCCTATGGGTGAGATTTACAAGTTATATCCTACTTTGCATGAAGCAGCGGGCAAAGGACATAAATCGAGCAGCCGCGAGCAATTTGTTTGCGTTGTCGAAAGTGCTCGGTTGTAAAGTGGAGGATTTATTAGAATAATGGGAGGGGCTCTCGTAACAGCCCCTCCCATTATTTAGCATGTTTTTTCCAATCCCTTAACAGTCTCTAACTCCAATCCGACGACTTCAGCAATCTTTTCTAGCTCTAAAATTCCTAGAAGGCGATTTGCGACTTCGAGCTTTTCGTGATTGCATCCTTGCATGTATCCTTCTTTTTGTCCTAATGTACGCCCTTCTTTTTGTCCCAATAGACGTCCTTCCCTTTGTCCTTGTTCCACTCCGCTGTTATATAAATCATCCAGTGCTTTACACATATCTATTCGCTCCTCTCCTTTATTTTCCACCTTTGTTAATACTTTTTTTAATTTATTTTCCGAATGTAAAAATGCACGAATCGCATAATAGGTCTCTCTGTCTATTTCCTGAAAGAAATTTTTATGTTTTTGTACATAGTTCATCAACTTTTCTGTATTACTCTTGTATTGTAGCATGCCAAATACTTTTTGTAAATCTGTCTTGAAATTTTCTAGATGTTCAATTTTTCCAACATTCAGAAGATTGATTTTATAATTGGAAATATACTGACGTAATATCTCATTTTCTTGCAATACTTCATTTATTTGAAACATTCCATACAGATCTTCACTGGCATCCCATTCCTCTAGTCCATAATACAGTACAATTGTTATCACTGGATAAAGGGAATCTCCTTTTTGAAATTTGGACAAAAATTCTTCAGATGTGTAATGTGATTTTTCTGTTGTTTTCCATTTTTTCTTTATTTGCTCCACATAACTCAAACTATCATATAGCATGGTTCTCACAGGCATTGCGTAATGCACTTTTTCTTGATTCTCACATGCCAAAATCACCAAGTTCATTCCTTGTTTCCAGCGCATTGTAATATCGCGATAACGTTGTACATTTTTCTCAGTGCCGTCTTTATCTACAAGAAGTACATCGCTTTCCCCGTCTATTTGTTCTAATTCCCCTGGATGAACAACTTGTTTTCCTCTAAAAATTGTTCCGTTCACAATATCTGCAAAGCGAGTGGTATCGCTAAGATACTGCCGAATTGCCGTGTTGTTTTTTCCCATTCAGTTCCTCCTTATTGCATTCTCTTCTTTTTTTGGTGTGATTTTTCGGCAGAATATGCCTTGATTTAAAATTGATAGTTCGCTTTGATATTGACGGAATCTAACCTTGATGGTTTTATTCCAACATTTAACAATACAGAAATTATACTCTTCGCTTTACTCGACTATTCGTAGAATAACACCGATAACTATAAAATGCAATACATTTTTTCTTTGCAATGCCATATGCGGATGTACATTTGAATAATTTTCACATCAAATATCCTGTAAAGGTGACGAAAACAAACTTTACATTAAGTGGAGCGTTGTTGGCAACACTGGTCGGATTGGTGGTAAGTGTAAAGGTAGCGACATGCGTATAGATTTACATAGAGAATATCTATATAAGTATAAGGAAAAACAATTGGACTTTTCTATACCGGGGGGGGGTAAAATTAATCGAAAATATTTTGACATACGGAGGAACAAATGATGAAAAAGAAATTACTCAGTGCATTGTTATGTCTCACAGTTTGTGCGGGAATGCTTACAGCATGCGGATCTAAAACATCAAATGAAGATGCTGAAAAAACAGAAGATAATAAGGAAAAAGTTATCACTGTTGCTGCAAACGGTTCATTTTATCCTATCATCTACACAGATGATAATGGTGATTTAACAGGATTCGAACATGATGTAATGCAGGAAATTGGGGATAGAGCAGGATACGAAATCAAATTCGAAGTTGTTGGCGATTACGCAGCTATGTTTGAAGGATTAGATTCTGGAAAATATGACACAATTGCTGGACAGGTTTCTGTAACAGATGAACGTGAAGAAAAGTATACATTCAGTGAAGTGTATGGATTTAATGCGATTAAACTTGCAGTTCGTGGTGATGATACAGCAGAAACAATTGAAGATATGCAGGGAAGAAAAATTTGCATCGAATTTGGTACTGTTTTAGAGGGTGCATTGAATGAAATCAATGCTACATTCCCAGAAGATAAACAGATGGAATTAGTTACAACAGAAGGAAACATCTATGACGAATTAAAGGTTGGACATTATGACGCATTTCCAATCACTGTATTATCTTTTGATCAGATTAATGAAAAAGGTGAATACGACTTCAAGTTGATTGGAGATCCACTTATTATTGATAAAAATGCATTCCCATTTGCCAAAGATGTAGATGAAGAAATGATTAGTGCAGTAAATAATGCAATCAAAGAAATGCAGGATGATGGTACAATGTCTGAGTTATCAGAAAAATATTTCGGACGTGATATTTCTAAAGCAGAAATTACTGAATAAGAATATATGTTGAATGAAGAGGAAAGGCAGTCAGGGGTGACTGCCTTTTCTTGCAAGGAGAGTAAACATGGATTTTGATATAGAATTTTTTATTTCAATATTTCCGAAATTAATGTTGAAAATCCCATACACGTTGTATTTGGGGTGTATTTCATTTGCAATTGCGTTTGTATTAGGATTACTTTTAGAAATATGTTTTACGTCAAAGAATAGGATACTGCGAGGAATTGCAGGATTATATATTTCATATTTTCGTTCAACGCCATATATTACGCAATTGTTTATTTTTTATTTCGGACTTCCTCAAATATTTCCAGTTATGAGAAATTTGGTTGGTGGAACAGTACTTGTTATAACAATTGCTATGAATTCGGCGGCATTTATTGCAGAAGTAATACGTGGAGGATTGCAATCTGTAGATAAAGGGCAAAAGGAAGCAGCACAATCAATAGGGCTAGGACCTGTAAGAACATATACGGAGATTATTCTTCCGCAAGCATTTGTTGCAGCATTTCCTTCTTTGGGGAATTCGTTTATTTCTATGATAAAGAACACAGCTATTGGATTTACAATTGGTGTGGTGGACATTCTTGCTCAGGCAAAGATATTAGCAGCTTCGTCTTTGAATTTTTTTGAAGCGTACATATCTGTAGGAGTCGTATATTGGATCATTTTAGTTGTCATAGATAAGGGATTAAGATATATAGAATCGAAAATTTGCAAGTTTTTATAGAAAGTACGGGTGAAAATTATGGAGAATAGAGATGTAAATCGGATGACAAAAGCTCTAGGATTGAAAAGATGTATTGTTGGTGTTCGATTTTTGTATTTTGAACATGAATATAAGGCACTTGAAATTGAAGAGTATGGAAAGAGAACTAGTTATTGCATGATGGTGAAACATGCGATGGATGGAAATCATTTTAAAGCTAATTTAGATAATTTTGCGTGTAGATGTGCAATTGAAGCATTGGGATTAGATGAAGAAATGTCATGCGTTGAATCTGGAGAAAGATATTATAGCCTTAATTTATATGAAAGTAGAGCTGTTGCAAAAAATGTAACACAAGATATTTCGAGAATTAAGCAAAAAATATATGGAATAGAAATTGGTCCATTGGAACAACTACAGAAAGCAGATGTTGCAATGTTAATGGTGAATGCGTATCAGTTGATGCGTGTAGTACAGGGATATACTTATAAATGGGGAATTCCTAAGAAACTCTATATGGCAGGAAATCAAGGTGTCTGTGCGGATTTGACAGCAGGACCATTTGAGAAAAATGATATGAATTTTTCAGTATTATGTGCAGGTACAAGGAAAATGTGCAGTTGGGGTGATGATGAAATGGGTGTCGGAATGCCAATACAACAATTTGCTCCATTAACAGAAGGCATTATTCAAACGATGAATTATATTGACTATCCTGTACATAAAAAGCAGATTAGGGATAGACTGACAGATCCGGAAGAACTGGGAGTGTTAGTAGATGACAATTTGCATTATGGAAAACTTGGAAAACCATATGTTAGACCGAGTGAATATGAACGTCTGAAAAATGGAGAAATATAATGATAAAGATAAGCGATTTACATAAAAGTTTTGGGAGTTTACATGTATTAAAAGGTGTAGACTTTCAGGCAAAAGAAGGAGAAGTTGTTGCGATTATCGGACCTTCTGGGATGGGAAAATCTACTTTTTTAAGATGTGTGAATTATATAGAACGCCCAGATAAAGGAAACTTAGAAATTGATGGTGTAAAAGTAGATGTGGAAAAGAGTTCTGAAAAAGCAATTAAAGAATTGCGAACAAAGTCTTCGATGGTATTTCAAAACTATAATGTCTTTAAAAATAAAACAGTAATCGAAAACGTAATGTTACCGATGGTAGCAGTCCAAAAGATGGAAAAGACAATCGCGCAAGAAAAAGCAGTGGAGTATTTGCAAAAAGTTGGATTAATGGATAAATTGAATGAGTATCCATCAAGATTGTCAGGGGGTCAACAGCAGCGAGTAGGCATTGCACGTGCAATGGCGGTTAACCCGAAAGTTATGCTTTTGGATGAACCAACTTCTTCATTAGATCCAGAACTGGTTTCAGGAATTTTAGATATTTTGCGGAATTTAGCGAACGAGCATAATTGTACAATGCTTATTGTCACGCATGAAATGCAGTTTGCAAAAGAGGTGGCGGATCGAGTGATATTCATGGATGATGGGAAAATTATCGAGGAAGGAAAACCGAAAGAAATTTTTATATCGCCGAAAAATGAAAGAACTAAAAAATTTCTGGAAAAATTTCAATAAAAAATAAAGAGAGCAGACCAGTTAAATTCAACAGACAGTGTCTACTAAAAGGAAAAACACGGGGTATGGTAGTTATAAACAGATATCATATCCCGTGTTTTTGGTAGGTGTGGAAAAAATGTAATTTATAAATATTTATGTAAATAATTTCCACATCAAATATCCCGCAACAACACCTGTGATTGCTTCTGTAACTGGAAAAGACAGCCACACGCCTGTCATTCCAAGCAAAGCGGATAGCGCAAATACCACAGGAATAATTACCACGAATCCACGCATGATTGAGAGTGTGAATGCAGGGATTGGACGGTTCACAGCGCCAAATAAGGACGCGCTGATGATGTTCATTCCTACAAATATAAATGCAGTGAAATAAAGGTAAATTCCGGTTTTAGCAATCTGGAACAATTCCGGATTTCCAGTATCGTTAAATGCCTGAATCAATGGAACGTGTCCGAAAGAGACAATCAAGTAAATTCCGATAGCCAAAGCAGTGGAAAGCGTCATTGCATAACGAAAATAGGTGCGGATAGTCGATGTATCACCTGCACCATAAGCGTGACTGACGATCGGTTGGACGCCCTGCGCAATTCCTGTGAAGATGGAAGTGACAACAAGGGAAAGATTAGCGATAATTCCGTAGGCTGCAACACCAACATTTCCAGAAAGTTTTAATATAATCAGATTGAATACAATCATAACAATTCCGGAGGCAAGTTCTGTGATTAAAGAAGAAACTCCAAGACTGCAGATATTGATACATGCTGCTGCAGATGGAGCGACTTTCACAGGATGCACACACGTCCAGTCTCGAGTCTTTGTCTTCTTGCGAACGATGAAATGTCGAGATGAGGTGAGAAGCCCCACAATTGGTGCGAATCCTGTCGCAACAACAGCGCCCAGAATTCCCATTTGGCATGGGAAAATGAACAAATAATCCAAAACAATATTTATAAAACTCCCTAAACTAGTTGCTAACATAGAAAGTGCAGGATTTCCGTCATTTCTAACGAAGCAAATGACGATATTGTTGCAAATGAATGCAGGAGAGAAGAATAACATGATTTTAATATAAGTATATGTCATGTCAAATACCGTTGCGTCTGCCCCCAAAAGTAGTGTGAGTTTTTCTACAAATAAGAATCCGATCAATAAAAATACACAGGATAATACAACACCGAGATATAGTGTTTGGGTAAATGCTTTATTTGCTTCCATGTGCTTCTTTTCGGCCTTGAGTATGGAGTATTTGGTGCTTCCTCCGACTCCAATCATCAGACCAGAACCGTTGATGAAACTGTAGATTGGAATTGCTAGATTTAATGCAGTTAATCCGTCGGGACCAATTCCATTTGCCACAAAAAAAGTGTCAGCAAGAATATAGCAAGACAGCGCAATCATCCCCATAATGTTGAGCGATACATATTTTGCAAAAATTTTTTTACTTTGTTTCATAAATACCTCCAAAAAAATAACGCTTGAACTGTACCTTCAAAGACCTAATGGTACAGCGCAAACGCTCTCAAAACCTACCCGGTGGCAGGAATATATCAATATGGGGAGATTGTAACACAGTTTGGAGGCGGAGTAAAGAGGGGAAATACTTTTCCACTTTACTACAGGGGAGTTTAATGCTAGAATAAGGGATAAGTTAGCGAAATGGAGGTATTCTGGTGTTATCAAATCAGATGTTACATAAAACAGTACAGGACATGAAGCGTATATCAGGGCTTGAATGTGCGATTTGGGACATGCGTGGGATTTGTCTTGTAATGACGAGTGAAAAGATGCTTGGATATGAGAAGCAAATGCTGGAATTTCGAAGTGAAATTGAGGAGCATGCGCAGAAGATGCTGGAGGGTTGTGGATTTTTTCTTGTGGAAGATGAAGATGAGCCGACATACATTTTAGGGCTTGTGGGTGAATCACCGGCGATGCAGGCGATTGGAGAACTTGGAGCAAGCCAATTGACCAATTTGCTCTTTGCATACAAAGATAAGATGGACCGCAACCGATTTGTACAGAATCTGTTGATGGACAATCTTTTATTGGTAGATGTCTATAATCAGGCGAAGAAAATGAAAATTCCGGCAGAGATGCGCCGAACGGTATTCTTGATTGAGCCAAAGTATGAAGGAGACAATCTGATTTTAGAGACATTGAAGGGATTGTATGCGACAGGAACGAAGGATTTTGTTACAGCTGTAGATGAGAAGAATGTGATTTTGCTTAAAGGCTTGGACAAAACAGATTCCTATGAAAATCTGGAAAAAATCGCGCATACGATTTCAGATACGCTCAGCATGGAAGCAATGGTCAGTGTCCGCGTGTCTTACGGAACAATCATTGAAGAACTGAAGGATGCATCCAAGTCATACAAGGAAGCGAAGATGGCGCTGGAAGTTGGGCGTGTGTTTTACCCAGAAAAGAAGATTCTCGCGTACAACGAACTTGGAATTGGTCGTTTGATTCATCAGCTGCCGATTTCCCTGTGTGAAATGTTCCTGAAGGAAGTCTTTGAAGGCGATGTGGCAGAACTCTTTGATGAAGAAGAACTGACAACGGTACTCGGTTTCTTTGAGAACAACCTGAATATTTCGGAAACAGCGAGAAAATTATATATCCATCGAAATACACTGATGTATCGCTTGGAAAAGATTCAGAAAAAGACAGGGTTAGATGTCCGCAAATTCGACGATGCACTGACATTTAAAATAGCAATGATGGTAGCAGACCATATGAAATATATGAAGGTTTAAGGAGGAAGCAACATGGTGAAATTATATGAAAAAGGTGTTTATTTGCTGAATGGTACAGAAATTGTTACCGATCCACAGGAAGTAAAGGCGAAAACAGGGCAGGATGTATGCGCAAAAGAAGCTTCGAAAAATACAATGGCGTATGGGATTCTCGCAGACCATAACACATCTGGCAATATGGAACGCTTGCAGATAAAATTTGATAAATTAACTTCTCATGATATTACATTTGTAGGAATCATTCAGACAGCAAGAGCATCAGGACTTGAAAAATTCCCAATTCCATACGTGTTGACAAACTGTCATAACTCACTTTGTGCGGTTGGTGGAACAATCAACGAAGATGACCATATGTTTGGACTAACATGTGCAAAAAAATATGGCGGTGTGTATGTACCACCTCATCAGGCAGTTATTCACCAGTTTGCTCGTGAGATGTTAGCAGGCGGCGGTAAGATGATTCTTGGTTCTGACAGCCATACTCGTTATGGTGCACTTGGAACAATGGCAATGGGCGAAGGTGGACCAGAACTTGTAAAACAGCTGTTGAGCAAAACATACGATATTAAGATGCCTGGAGTAATCGCAATTTATCTGGATGGCGAACCAATGAAAGGTGTAGGTCCTCAGGACGTGGCTCTGGCAATTATCGGTGCAACATTTAAAAATGGTTACGTGAACAATAAAGTAATGGAATTCGTGGGACCAGGGGTAGAAAAACTGAGTGCAGATTTCCGTATTGGTATCGACGTAATGACAACTGAGACAACATGTCTTTCTTCTATCTGGAAAACAGATGAAAAAATCAAAGAATTCTACGACATCCATGGACGCGTAGAAGAATATAAAGAATTAAATCCAGGAGCAGTTACATACTACGATGGATGCGTTTACGTAAACTTGAGTGAAATTAAGCCAATGATTGCAATGCCATTCCACCCATCAAATGTGTACACAATCGATGATGTAAATGCAAACTTAAAAGATGTGCTTCATGACGTTGAACAGAAAGCGCTTGTAAGTCTGGACGGTGCTGTGGATTATTCCCTTCAGAGCAAGATTCGCGATGGAAAATTATATGTGGATCAGGGAATTATTGCAGGTTGTGCAGGTGGTGGATTTGAAAATATTTGTGCAGCGGCTGACATTATTCGTGGAAAATATATTGGAGCAGATGAATTTACATTTAGTGTATATCCAGCAAGTACACCAATTTATATGGAATTAATTCGAAATGGCGCGGCAGCAGATCTCCTGGCATCAGGAGCAATCGTGAAAACTGCATTCTGTGGACCTTGCTTTGGTGCAGGAGATACACCTGCAAATAATGCATTCTCTATTCGCCATTCAACACGTAACTTCCCGAACCGTGAAGGTTCAAAACTGCAGAGCGGCCAGATTTCATCAGTAGCACTGATGGATGCACGTTCTATTGCAGCAACAGCAGCGAATAAGGGATACTTGACACCTGCGACAGCAATGGATGTAGAATACAAAGGACCAAAATATCATTTTGATAAAAATATTTACGCAAACCGCGTATTTGACAGTAAAGGGGTTGCAGATCCAACAGTAGAAATTCAGTTTGGACCAAATATCAAAGACTGGCCAGCAATGCCAGCTTTAGCAGAAAACCTTGTATTAAAAGTAGTATCAGAAATTCATGATCCAGTAACAACGACAGATGAATTGATTCCATCTGGTGAGACATCATCTTATCGTTCTAATCCATTGGGTCTTGCAGAATTTGCACTTTCAAGAAAAGATCCTGCATATGTAGGTCGTGCAAAAGAAGTGCAGAAGGCAGAAAAAGCCATTGAAGCAGGACAGTGTCCATTGGAAGTACTGGAAGAATTGAAACCTGTGATGGAAAAGATTCAGGAAAAATATCCAGAAGTAGGAAAAGGAAATCTTGGAATTGGAAGTACAATCTTCGCAGTAAAACCAGGAGATGGCTCTGCCCGTGAACAGGCGGCAAGCTGTCAGAAAGTATTAGGTGGCTGGGCGAACATTGCAAATGAATATGCAACAAAGAGATATCGTTCAAACCTCATTAACTGGGGAATGCTTCCATTCATTACAGAAGAAGATCACGAAAGCTTAAGCTTCAAAAATGGAGATTACATTTTTGTACCAGACATTCGAAAAGCAGTAGAAGAAAAAGCAGCTGAAATTAAAGCTTATGTTGTAGGAGAAGAACTGAAAGAAATTACTTTCAAACTTGGTGATCTGACAGATGCAGAACGCGAAATCATCCTGAAAGGGTGCTTGATCAACTATTATAGAGGATAAGTAAGAGAGGGACATGGAAAATTTTCCATGTCCCTCTTGCAACACTTTGGCTCTTTAGATACTCTAATATACAAAGACATGTATAGGTGCTAAAATATTGGAAAAGGAGGAGCTTATGAATCAAAAAGAGCAGATAGAAGCAGAGAATCGTAAAAAGCAAAGAAGAAGACGTTATTACTGGATGAGCGCGGTAGCATTTGTAGTGCTTGCGATAGGAATCCTGGGCATCGGAAAATTGAAAAATACGGAACAGATGGCTTTGGAAAACACGGAACAAACAGAAGAAATAGATACGATTCCAACAGCGAAAGACTACGATGAAATTTATACATATGTGAAAAACGTGTATGAAGAGCAGGATTGGGGAATCGACATTCCGCTATTTGGCGCACGAGTAGCAAAGGAAGAAAGTGCAGATTCGGTTGGAAATCGTGGAATACAGCAGTCACAGGATTATTCAACAACGAATGTCCGTCAGGAAGGAGTTGATGAGGCTGATACTGCAAAAACGGATGGCAGATATTTGTATGTATTAAAAGATAACAACCGCACCGTTTCCGTTGTGGACACGAAAAACAACATGGAGATAGTTTCGAATATAGATGTTGGGAAAGAGGATTTTATTTATGAGTTCTATGTACTTGCAGACAGCCATCAGCTTGTGATTCTCTATGCGAAGGGAAACGATGTGAGTTCTGAGTTCGATGACGATGCCATTTATATGGGAAATAGTGACCAGATATGTGTACTTACCTACGATGTCAGCGACGTAAAGCAACCGAAAAAAATGGGTGAGCTTACACAAAGTGGGAATTATACTTCTTCCAGAATATCCGAAGGTTATTTGTATTTGTTTAGCAGTTACAATGTAAATACAGATTTTCGGGAAGATGATCCAGACAGCTTTGTTCCATATGTTGGTGCCAGAAAGATAGCTGCATCGGATGTGTATTTGCCAGAAATGAATCGCGGATGCATGTACGAAATTGTTACATCCATTTCTCTGGAAGAACCTGAGAAAATTGTGGATAGCAAAGCGATTTTCACCGAAGGCGGTGAGCTGTATGTCAGCAATGAAAACATTTATTATTACGAAACAAATTGGGGAGAAGGTAACGAGACTGAAACAACAACGATTCGAAAGATTTCTTACGAGAAAGGAAAGGTGAACGCGGTTGCACGTTGCAAACTGAATGGATATTTGGAAGATTCTTTCAGCATCGATGAGTATGAGGGATATCTACGAATGGTTATGACAGTTGGCGAGACGAATTCGGTCTATGTGATGGATGAAAAGTTGAAAATGACTGGGAAAATCGAAGGGCTTGCGAAAGACGAACGCATTTACTCAGCAAGATTTTTCGGAGAGACTGGATATTTTGTAACGTTCCGAGAGACAGATCCTCTGTTTACCGTAGACTTGTCAAATCCAAAAGATCCAAAAATCATCGGGGAATTAAAGATTCCAGGATTCTCAGAGTATCTGCATTTTTACGGAGAAAACCATTTGCTGGGAATTGGCATGAATGTGGATGAAGAAGGAATCACAACAGACGGAATGAAACTTACGATGTTTGATATCAGCGACAAAACAAATGTCAAAGAAGAAGCAACATATCTGATGGAAAATGTATACAGTGCGGATGTGACTTATGACTATAAAGCAGGTCTGATAAATGCAGAAAGGAATATCATTGGCTTTGCCGCATATCCAGAAGGCTGTCAGAACTATTACTTATTCCATTTTGACAAAGAGAAAGGTTTTGTCTGCGATATGGAGGAGGAAATTAACGGAAATGCCAGTCGCTCTGCGAGAGGATTGTATATAGGAGATACTCTTTACGTAATTCAGGGAAATGTGATAGAATCGTATGATCTGGTGACTTACGAAAAGAGTGGAGAGCTTATTTTGTAATTGACTACTGTTGTTGAATTTAAATGAAAAATCAAATAAATCAGACAATTAATACAATTCAAAATAAAGATTTTAAAAACAAAATAAAAATAAGATAAAAGTGTTGACAAATAGAAGCCTCGGTGATATGATTTAATCAATCCAAACAAAGGAAATTTAAAAAAGGAGGGCTCCTCCAATGGACACATTAAATTCAGAAAAAATTCAATATGTTAGTGATACGGCAAATAGTTGTTCCAAGAGAATGAGCCTTGAATGTAGATAAAAGGTCCGGTAAGGTAAAACGAATGAAACGAGCAAATCGGGGAAGAAAAAACTGGATTGGGAAAGATGATTCACATTTGCAAACATATTGAAGAACAGTATCACCTATGAATCAATGAAGTTAGAAAATGTGTAAAGAAACATTACTGAATGAGTCATAATCGAATTTGAGAAGGAGATAGGCTTTCGGAACAATGAATCAATAGAGAACCTCCGATATATAAATAAAGCAACTGAAATTGAATAAAATAAAACATCAGCTATCGCAAGATTCGTGGTAGCTGATTTTTTATGCAAGAATATTTTAACAATTCTCCTGCTACGTTTTGACAAGGGTATTACGATATGATAAACTGATATAGATAAAATGCTAAAAATATATCTAAATTTATAGATTTTGAGGTGAGTGTTTTGGATAAGTATGAATATAGGGTAAAAACGGAGCAGATGCTCGAATATGTAGAAACAAAACAGTATAAAAAAGCAATGGAGATCGCAGATACGATTGATTGGCGCAGAGTGAAGAATGCAACGATGCTCAGTACAGTCAGCGAGATTTATGAATATAACGGAGAATTCTTGAAGAGCCGCGATATGCTGTTTTTGGCATATGATCGTGCACCAGGAAGTAGAAAGATTGTATATCGTCTCGGAATTCTTGCACTTAAGATTGGGGATACCGAAGAAGCTTCTGACTGTTACGAAGAATTCGTGAAGCTAGTTCCAAGAGATCCGAATCAGTATATTTTGAAATATAAGATTCTGAATGCGCAGAATGCTCCAGTTGTGGATCAGATTGCCGCATTGGAAGAATTTAAGAAAGCAGAATATGTAGAAAAGTGGGCGTATGAACTTGCTTGTCTGTATGAGAAGGCAGGTATGCTTGCAGAATGTCTGGAAGAGTGTGATGACTTAATCCTTTGGTTCAGTGAAGGAAAGTATGTTTACCAGGCTATGGAATTAAAGATGAAGTATAAACCTCTGACACCACTTCAGCAGGAAAAATATGATTCCCGCCCAGGTGCAGCACCAAAGCGTGAGGTTGAGCCTGAGATTTTGAAGTCTGTGCAGACATTTACAGCTCAGCCGGAAGAACTTCCAGAAGAATCTGTGGAAGAAGAAGTACCAGCTGAAGAACCTATGATGGAAGAACCAGAAGTTGTTGAAGTAGAAGAAGCAGCAGAAGAAGAAATTGCTGTGCAGGAACCAGTGGAAGAAGTGCTGGAAGAAGTTGCAGAATTTGTAGAAGAAGCAACCGAAGAAGAGCCAGTGGAAGCGCCAGTTGAAGAACCTGCAGTTGAGGAAGAAAAGCCAGCGAAGGCATCCGCAATCACAAAAGTAGTGACAGGTGCAACACTGAAAGAAGCTTTAGAGGCAGCGGCAAGCGGCATGAAAGCAGATGAAGCTGCGATGGCTGCAAAGGATGAACAGCTTCGTATTAGCGGACTTATGAAGATTGATGATATTCTGCTTGAATGGGAAGAAAAGCAGAAGGTGAACGCAGAAGCTATCGAAAGACAGCGTGTGGAAGATGAAGAACGTATCCGTAAGGAACGTGAAGTTGCGAAGGCACGTCAGGAAGCAGAACGTTTGGAGATTGAACGCAAGGCAGCAGAGGCTGCGAAGAAGCGTGCGGAAGAAGAAGCCGCGAGAAAAGCAGCAGAAGAAGCCGCGAAGAAAGCAGCGGAAGAGGCTGCGAGAAAAGCGGAAGAAGAAGCCGCAAGAAAGGCAGCGGAAGAGGAAGCTGCAAAGAAGGCAGCAGAAGAAGCCGCAAGAAAAGCAGAAGAGGAAGCTGCGAAGAAAGCTGCAGAAGAAGAGGAAGCAAAACGTGCAGCAATTCAGGCGGCAATTCAGAAAGCAAAGGAAGATAATAAAAAGCTTCTGAATGAAAAGACACAGAGACTTCCAGATGATATCTTGCAGTTGGTAGAGCAGTTGGAAAGCAGAGTTGCAGATCCAAAGGCAAAGATGAAAGATGAAGTAGATGAAGAACTTGCAGAGCTTACATCAGCAATAGAAGAATATGAAGAAGAACGCGAGGAAGAAGTTACTTCTTTAGCAGAACATTTAGATGGAACATTTGAAGATGAATTTGCAATCGAGAATGAACCAGAAGAAGAATACGAAGAAGAAACATTTGAAGAAGCTGAGTATGAAGAAGAGGACTTCGAACAAGCAGATGCGGAAGCGTATGAAGAAAACTTCGATGAGTATGAAGACGATGCATACGAGGAAGAGGACTTCGAAGAGGAGAACTTTGACGAATACGAAGAAGGAGCGTACGAAGAAGAGGATTTCGAAGAAGAAAACTTTGACGAATATGAAGACGATGCATACGAGGAAGAGGACTTCGAAGAAGAAAACTTTGACGAATACGAAGAAGATGCGTACGAAGAAGAAGCATATGGAGACTTCGAAGAAGAGTACGACGACTTTGATGAGTACGATGATGAGGCATATGAAGAAGAGTATGGTGATGCAGCGTACGAGGAAGAGGATTTCGGCGAAGAAGATTTCGAAGAAGACTTTGAAGAAGCTGACTTCGATGAAGAAGAGTTTGACGAAGATGATTTCGATGAGTATGACACAGATGCGACAGAGTTTGAGGAAGACGAATTTGGTACAACAGATGAGATGAACTTTGATCCATCTGAGTTCTTCGGAGATGTTGAAGAGGAAGAAGAACCTGTAAGCCGTTACGATGGTGAACCTTTGGAAATTGAAGAACCATCCGAAGAAGAGATTCAGAAACGAATTAAGAAATCAAAAGGCGGAGTTCCATTTGATACAGGATTTGTTGTTACAGGACGTTATGATCTGAGTGCGACAAGTGAAATTGGTCTGAAGGCTGGTCTTACAGAAGAGCAGAAGAAATTATTCTCTTACTTTGTTCCAGTTAGAGGAATGAGTGAGCAGATTGTAGAAGTGCTTGATAATGACCGTAGAGCACAGCGCGAAGGAACATCTAAGACAGGTAATATCCTTGTAGTTGGACATAAAGGTTCCGGAAAGACAGTTCTCTCTGTAGATATGGTAAAAGCAATCCAGAAACAGAGAAACTTAAAACAGGGAAAACTTGCAATTGTAACAGGAGAATCCTTGAATAAAAAAGAACTTTCTAATATTATCCAGAAACTTCGCGGTGGTGCGATCATCATTGAAAAAGCTGGTAAGTTAAATACTAGAACAATCAAAGAATTGAACTATCTTATGGAAAAGAAAACTGGAGAAATGTTGTTCGTATTAGAAGATCAGAGAAAACCTCTGGAAAGAATTATGACAGCAAATCCAGATTTCAAGAGAAAGTTCACTTCAAGATTGGAACTTCCAGTGTTTATCAATGACGAACTTGTAACATTTGGCCAGACATACGCAAAAGAAAATGGTTACAAGCTTGATGAAATGGGTATCCTTGCATTATACAGCAGAATTGATGTGTTGCAGAGAGAAGACCATGCAGTATCTGTATCGGAAGTAAAAGAGATTATGGATGAGGCAATTGCACATTCTCAGAAGGCAAATGTAAAACATCTTGCAAGACGTGTGTTCAAGCGCAGCACAGATGAATCCGATCGAATCATCTTGAAAGAAGAAGATTTTAGAGTTTAATAAAAAGTGGGATGTTGAAAATATTTCAACATCCCGTTTTATTACAAGTTATTCTTCTGTAGATGTATCTGCATCACTTGAGGAATCATCAGATCCAACAAGACCTTTCACCCAGTTGACAATCTTATCGAAGAGCCCCTGAGCTTCCTCGGAATTGGCTGCTTCTTTGACAGTATCGATGGTACTGTCGATAATTGCATCTGCGCCGAGTGCATCATCATTTGTTCCGTTCAGGATACCGGCATCACTGCCATTTCCACCAAAGAATCCTTTGATAGAATCTAAAAGATTTGAGAAAAATCCTTCGCTTTTTCCAGCAAGGTTATTCAAAGTATCTTTCAAAGCATTTACATCATAATCGTACTGTGCAATTTTCTCCATTAAAGCAACAATTTTTGCCATCTGTTCATCAGATATTGTAACGCCGAGTTCGTCAGCTGCGTCAGTAACGGCAGTCTCGATGGTCTCAGGATCTTCCAATCCTTTTTCGATAACTTTCTGCTTTACGTCACTCATAAGCTGTGTGGCTTCTTCTGTACCAATAGTGTCAGCAAGTTCACCAGTTGTGATAAGTTCTTGAGTTGCAGTTTCTTTCTGCTCTTCGGAAAGTTCTTCGCCACTGGCAACTTCGTAAGCCATCATGATTCCTGTTAAAGCACCTGTTCCAGATACTTCGATTGGAGAAGCTGCAACAACGTTACAATTTTCTACACCGGAAGTCATTAAAGTGCTGGCAATCATAGAACTTGTAACAAATGTGAGGTTTGCTACTTTTACCTGGATTCCACCTTCTGTTGTAGGTTCTACATAAGAACAACTGAAAGTTCTTGTTCCAATTTGCGCTTCACTTGCAATTCCTTCCATATATTTTCGTTCATCTGCGTTGGTTACTTCGATTGTATCTACCTGATCAGCAGAAGTTCCAAAGTATTCATACATGGAAGCACGCTGGTCTTCGGAAAGATTGGCACCAAGTGTCACTACTTTTGAACCGTCAGCTTTTACAGTGAATGGCACTGCAGAAACAAGAAGTGCAGCAGATAATAGAATTGGTAATGTCTTTTTAAATTTCATCATAATTCTGGTGTGAACACCATTCCTCCTTTTTAAAAAATCTTTTGTAATCTTTTTGAAAATGTAGTTTCATTCATCAATCCTTGAAGAATTCCAATGCAAGTACCGTTTTGAAAGCATAAAAATGTAGGTACGATATCAATCTGGTACTGCTCAGAAAGGGAAGAAGACTTTTCGTAATCGATTTCGAAAAACTCTACATTTTTACGAAAATATCTTTCCATTTCTTCGGCGATTGGCTTCATCATGGCACATTTTCCGCACCAGGAAGCATAAAACATAACAACCACGGGACGTGGATTTTCTAAAACATATTTTTGAAAATTGTTACTGGTTATATGAAGCATATGACCAGCCCTTTCCTAGCGTTTTCCGCAGTTTGAATGGGTGCATAATATGCGGCAGACCTCCTGAAGGGAATTATAAAAGCAGAGAAAGTATCCGCTGAATTTCCTCTTTCGGTAAGTGAATTCGCAAAGCTTGTGTTTCCAACATTTTTGATGCCATCCCATTGCAGACTCCGAAAAAATATATCTTCAATATATTATATGCAAAGATCACGCTCGGATTGACGCTTTGCAATTAATTTGCAAATAGGGTTGTTCATAGAAGAGAATTTCTCTTCATATTCTGTCATGATATTGCCTTCGTTCATAACAGCATCATGATGCAAGTCGTAAGTACAGGCGATTGTTTCCCAAACTTTAGACTCTTCCAACTGCTCAACAGAAAAATCAAAGAGAAGTCGGTTATCTGTTTTAAATTCTACTTGGCCGCCTTTTGCAAGAATCTTGCCATAGCGTGCGAAAAACTCGCTGGATGTCAAACGTCTTCTTGCGTGACGAGCTTTTGGCCATGGATCTGAGAAGTTCAGATAGATACGAGCAACTTCTTCTGGTGCAAATACTTCTGCAACATCGTTAGCATCCATACATACGAAGCGAAGATTTGTAAGTGGCTCTTTGGTTTCTTCTCTTAAAACTTCTAACTTTTCGACAGCTCGAAGGAGAACGCTGGAATAGCGCTCAATACCAATATAATTAATCTCTGGGTTTTTCTTTGCAAGCCCAGTTAAGAACTGTCCTTTTCCCATACCAATCTCAATGTGGAGTGGATGGTCATTACCAAAGATTTCTTTGGACCAGTTTCCTCTATATGTAGTTTCGTTTTTAATTACGTCCGGAGAGGCTTCCAATACTTCGCCGGCACGTGGGATATTTCTTAATCTCATACATTCTTTCCTTTCCATAATTACACATAGTTTAACTTTATTAAAAATAAATGTCAACTACTCGTGAAATTTGCGGATTGTTAAGTAATTATTAAATTTTCTAAAATTGTACACTTTGACTATGGTATTTTTCGAAAAAAGGAGTATGATTGATAAAGTAATAACAAAAAGGAAACGAATAAGGTAGACAGGAGGCAGCATATGAACTCTGTAATTGAAAAACTGGCGGAAATCGAAACAACGGCAGAAGCAATTGTAGAACATGCCGAAGCCCAGAAGTTTGAGGTGGAGAAGGAAATCCAGAAGATGCGTGATGCGTATGATGAAGAGGTGGAAGCGAGAACGGAGAAAGAACTTGCACAGATTCGTCAGGAGGGCGAGAAAAAGATGGAAGAACTTCTTGCAGCGGAACGTGAGAAAAATCAATCGACGATTGAACAGTTGAAGGAAGAATTTGCGAAAAACCATACGGCTTATGCGCAGGAGATTTTAAAACAGATATTAGAGGTGTAATGTATGGGAAATCTGATGGCCTATAGTGGCATTGTGACAAAGATTCGGGCGATGCAGGCGAAGCTTCTTACCGAGGAAGATTTTCAGCACATTGCCTATCTTGGAACAGTCAATGAGGCGATTGAATATCTAAAAGAGAAACCGGCTTACGCAGATGACATTAATCAGATGGACGTTTCTCTATACCATAGAAGGCATGTGGAAAAAATGCTGATGCAGTCACTTTATAATGACTATGCGAAGATTTTTAAGTTTGCCGGCATGAAACAGAAAAAGTTTTTGAAGCTTTATAAAAAACGTTATGAAGTGGAATTGATCAACTACTGCTTTCGTATTGTATTCAATCACTATGATGTTCCGTTTGATTTGGAATATAAGAAGAAATTCTTTGATAAATACTCACAATTGTCCATTGATAAGTTGATAACTTCCAAAAATATCGAGGAGCTTGTGGAAAACTTGAAGGGCTCTGAATACTATGAACCACTTCGGAAGTTGAAAGAGTCTGGTGCGGCAACGTTATTTGATTATGACCTTGCATTGGATCTTTACTATTTTTCTGCATTTTGGAAGAAAGAAAAAAAGCTTCTGCAAGGGAAGGAATTGGAAGTGTTTGTGAAAGATTATGGTACGAAGATTGATCTGTTGAATCTGCAGTGGATTTACAGAGCGAAAAAGTACTATAACATGCTTCCACCAGATATTTATGCATTGACGATTCCGATTCATTATAAGATACATTTGGGAGATTTTAAAAAATTAGTAGAAGCCCCGAGTGTAGAAGAATTTGGAAAATTGGTGGAAGATAGTTACTATTCAAGACGTTATCAGCTGGAAAGTGGAGAAGCGCTTGAAAAGATGTATAAGCAGATTTTGGAGAAATTATATTTGTTGGATCGCCGAAGAAATCCGTATTCTGTGGCGGCAATTAACACGTATTTGTTCTTGAAAGAAGAAGAAATAAATAAGCTGACGACTGTGTTAGAAGGAATCCGATATGGACTTCCGGGTTCAGAGACGTTGGCGTACATAGGAGGTAAGGCGAAGTGATAGTAAAGATGAAATTCTTAAGTATCAGCGGACCGAGAACAGATATTGACCGTGTCTGTGATACTTATCTGTCAAAACATGAGATGCAGCTTGAAAATGCCATTGCTGAACTTCGTACGACAGAAAACCTTCTTCCCTTCGTGGAGGTGAATCCATATAAGGATCCGCTGGCAAAAGCAGATAAATTTGCAGCGATTTTGGAAGATGGCGATTATCATGTGGATAACACACAGACAAAAGATGAGATTCTGACGTTGATTCGAGATTTGAACCACGATTATCTGGAACTCATGGAGAAGAAAGAACTTCTGAAGAAGAAACGCGACGAGCTGAAGGAAAAGATTGGTGTTCTGGAACCATTTATGTCTCTGGGAGTAGACTTGCACAGTGCGTTGCATTATCAGTATATGCAAGTTCGTTTTGGACGAATCGCAGTGGGATACTATCAGCGCTTGGAAAAATATCTTTATAAAGATTTAAACGCGATTTTCTTAGAAGGAATGCGCAATGAAAATTATGTCTATGGTTGCTATTTTGCGGCTAATGCGGATATCAGTAAGATAGACTCAGCGTTTAATTCGCTGCACTTTGAACGAATTTTCCTTTCTGACGAATATGTTGGTACGCCAGAGGATGCAGTGAATCTCCTGAATAAGGATTTGAAAGCAGTAAAGAAAGAAATTAAGAAAGTAAAAAAAGAAATCCAGAACCTGATTGGAAGCAAAGCACCACAGATTCTTGGCGCCAGAAAGCGTTTGGAAGAACTTTCTAACAACTTTGATGTTCGTAAGATGGCTGCAAGAGTAGAAGAAGAAAAAGAAGACTATTATATTCTCTGTGGCTGGATGGGCGAAGAAGATGTAGAAAAACTTCTGGAAGAAAGTAAAGCGGATGACAAGGTATTTATTGTCATTGAAGAAGACAGGGAGAAATTCTTTGGAGAACCACCAACGAAGTTGAAAAACCCGAAGATTTTCAAGCCATTTGAGATGTTTACAAGAATGTACGGTTTGCCAGCACATGACGAGATGGATCCGACAATCTTTATTGCACTTACATATACATTTATCTTTGGTGCAATGTTTGGTGACGTTGGTCAGGGGCTGTGCCTGTTTGTACTTGGTGGTCTGCTGTACAAGGTTAAGAAGATGGATCTTGCAGGAATTATTTCAATTGCAGGTTTATTCTCAACATTTTTTGGATTCATGTTCGGTAGTGTGTTTGGATTTGAAGACTTGATAGAACCGCGATGGCTCCGTCCGGCAGCAGCAATGACGGATCTGCCGTTTATTGGACAGTTGAATACGGTATTTGTGATTGCAGTTGCATTCGGAATGGGATTAAACCTTCTCGTAATGATATTTAATGTTATCAATGCGGCGAAGCAAAAAGATTATGAAAACCTATTTTTCTCGAATAATGGAATCGCGGGATTGATTTTCTACGGATTCCTTGTACTTACAATTGTTCTCTACATGACGGGAAATAAGGTGCCAGGCAATGTGCTGCTGGCGATTTTCCTTGGAGGACCTGTGCTGGCATTTCTTTTCAAAGAACCATTGGGAAATCTTGTAGAGAAGCGTCACCAAAAGCTGGAAGATGGCAAAGTGATGTTTGTTGTAAAAGGATTCTTTGAGTTGTTTGAGACAATGCTCAGTTATTTTTCTAATACGGTGTCTTACGTGCGAATCGGTGCGTTTGCAGTCAGCCATGCGGCAATGATGGAAGTTGTACTGATGCTTGCAGGAGCAACTGAAGGTAATCCGAACTGGGCAGTTGTAGTATTAGGAAATATCCTGGTGTGTGGAATCGAGGGCTTGATTGTTGGAATTCAGGTTTTGAGATTGGAATATTATGAAATGTTCAGCCGATTCTATAAAGGAAGCGGACGTGAATTTAAACCATTTAATGGAAAAGGATAAAGGAACTTAGATTTAAGGAGGAACAAAAACATGACATTAACAGTAAAACTCTTATTAGTTGCAGCCCTTGTGCTTGGAATCATTCTTCCATTTGGCTACTATTTACTTGGAGAACAGACAAAGAAACGTTACAAAAGAGCAATTGGAGCAAATGTATTCTTCTACTTTGGAGCATTTGTCATTGCATCTATTATGTTATTTACTGGGGATCCTGTATACGCAGCAAGTGCAGCAGATACAGCGTCCAATGCAGCAGGACTTGGGTACATCGCAGCAGCGCTTTCAACCGGTATGTCTTGCCTCGGCGGTGGTATTGCCGTAGCAAGTGCAGCGAGCGCAGCACTTGGAGCAATCAGTGAAGACTCCAGTGCCCTTGGTAAATCTTTGATCTTCGTAGGTCTTGCAGAAGGTGTTTGTCTTTACGGACTTATCATCTCTTTCATGATCTTAGGTAAATTGTAATATGAAGATGTATTTGATCAGTGATAATATCGATACGCTGACGGGAATGCGACTTGCAGGTGTAGATGGTGTTGTTGTGCATGAACGAGAAGAATTACGAGATGCAATTGAAACTGCAATGAATGACAAAACAGTAGGAATCATTTTGCTGACAGAGAAGTTTGGAAGAGAATTTCCAGATTTGATCAACGAAATTAAATTGCAGAGAACAATGCCTCTCCTGATTGAGATTCCTGACAGACACGGGACCGGACGTAAGAAAGATTTTATCACATCATATGTAAATGAGGCCATAGGGCTGAAGTTATAAGGCAGGTGGTAGCAATGAATTTACAGGATAAGTTGGCGCATTTGCAGGAAGCAGCCATGACAGAAGCCAGACTTCAGGGCAATGCGATTATCGAACAGCATAAAAAGGCGTTGGAAGGTGTGTTTGAACAACATAAAGCAGAAGTGATTCGCCAGTCTGAGACAAGAATTAAGGCGGAAACGACCAGTGTAAAGCAGCAGTTGAATATGGCAACATCAAAGGCACAGCTTGAGCTGAAACGTGAACTTGGGAAAACACAGAATGCTTTGAAAGTAGAATTGTTCCAGGAAGTTTCTGAACTTTTGCAGGATTATATGAAAACAGAGGAGTATAAGAAACTCCTTGTGGAATATATTGAGAAGGCTGCATCATACGCAGGTGGTGCAGAGTTGACAATCTACATCAATCCAACCGATGAAGATAAGAAAGCATATCTGGAAGACCATACGGGGATGACACTTACGGTCAGCAGGGAAGATTTTGTTGGCGGTGTGCGCGCAGTCATCCGTGAGAAAAATATTCTGATCGATCATGCCTTCAAGGGTGCGATCGAGCGCGAATATCAGAAATTCTTATTTAAGGGAGGTACTGGCATTGGATAGTGTAAAAACAGGAGTAATCTATGGCATCAATGGACCGGTGATCTACTTAAAAGGAAAAACAGGATTTAAGATGTCAGAGATGGTATATGTGGGAAATGAAAAGCTGGTAGGCGAAGTCATTTCTTTGGACAAAGATCTGACAACCATTCAGGTGTTTGAAGAAACTTCCGGGCTTCGTCCGGGAGAAGTGGTAGAAAGCACAGGGGCAGCAGTATCTGTGACATTGGCGCCAGGAATTTTGAATAATATTTTTGACGGAATCGAACGCCCTTTGGAGAGAATTGCAGATAAAGGTGGCGCCTTTATTACCAGAGGTGTCAGTGTAGATTCTCTGGATACAGAAAAACTTTGGGACGCGCATATTACTGTGTCAGTAGGAGACAGTGTCAGTGGTGGTACTGTAATTGCGGAAGTTCAGGAAACACATGCGATTCTTCATAAATGTATGGTTCCACCGGATGTAGAAGGAACGATTGTGTGGGCAGCAGAAGATGGTGCATATACTATTCAGGATAAAATCGCAGTTGTGGAACTTGTGGATGGGACGAAAAAGGAACTGACCATGACACAGAAGTGGCCAATTCGTGTTCCACGACCAGTAGATCACCGATTCCCGGCGAATGTGCCATTGATTACGGGGCAGCGTATTCTTGATACGATGTTCCCAATTGCCAAAGGTGGTACAGCAGCAATTCCTGGAGGATTTGGTACAGGAAAAACTATGACTCAGCATCAGATTGCAAAATGGGCGGATGCGGACATTATTGTATACATCGGATGCGGTGAACGTGGAAATGAAATGACGCAGGTATTGGAAGAATTCTCGGAACTGGTAGACCCGAAAACGGGAAATCCACTGATGGACAGAACAACACTGATTGCGAATACGTCCAATATGCCGGTTGCGGCTCGTGAAGCGTCTATTTATACAGGACTTACATTAGCAGAATACTATCGTGATATGGGATATGACGTAGCAATCATGGCGGATTCAACATCTAGATGGGCAGAGGCTCTTCGAGAACTTTCCGGACGTTTGGAAGAAATGCCGGCAGAAGAAGGATTCCCAGCATATCTGGCATCCCGATTATCAGCGTTCTATGAACGTGCAGGAATGATGCAGACATTGAATGGAGAGACTGGTTCAGTATCCATTATTGGTGCAGTATCTCCCCAGGGCGGCGACTTTTCAGAACCTGTGACGCAGAATACAAAACGTTTCGTCAGATGCTTCTGGGGATTGGATAAATCTCTGGCCTACGCGAGACATTTCCCGGCGATTCATTGGCTGTCAAGTTACAGTGAATATTTGGGAGACTTGGCAGGATGGTACTCTGACCATGTGTCACCAAAGTTTGTAGATTATCGAAATCGAATGATGGCACTGTTAAATCAGGAAAGCAGCTTGATGGAAATTGTAAAATTGATTGGTGGAGATGTGCTTCCGGATGATCAGAAATTGATTCTGGAAATTGCAAAAGTAATCCGTCTAGGATTTTTACAGCAGAATGCATTCCACAAAGATGACACATGCGTATCCATGGAAAAGCAATTTAAGATGATGGATATTATTTTATATTTGTACAAAACAAGCCGCAAGCTGATTGCCATGGGAATGCCGATGTCTGTGTTGAAGCGAGAAGGTATTTTCGAGAAGGTAATTGCAATCAAGTACGATGTGCCAAACGACAATCTGCAGATGCTGGATTTTTATAAGAAAGATATTGATGACTTCTACCAGAGAGTTATCGAGAAAAATGCGTAAAGGAGTGACCACAATATGGCAATAGAATATCTTGGATTAAGTAATATCAATGGTCCTTTGGTTGCACTGGAAGGTCTCAAGGACGCATTTTACGATGAAATCGTAGAGTTTGTTGTAGAAGGAAATGAACATAAGATGGGGCGTATTGTTGAGCTGAATGACGACAAAGCCGTGATTCAGGTATTTGAAGGAACAGACAATATGTCTCTGACCAATACACATACAAAACTGACAGGACATCCGATGGAAGTAACTGTATCTCCAGACATGCTGGGACGTACGTTTAATGGAATCGGTGTTCCGATTGATGGACTTGGGGAGATTGTGTCGGATGACAAACGTGATGTCAACGGACTTCCACTGAACCCAGTGCGACGCGAGTACCCACGTAACTATATTCGTACAGGAATTTCCGCAATTGATGGGCTGACAACCTTGATTCGTGGACAGAAACTTCCGATTTTCTCTGGAAATGGTCTGCCACACGACCAGCTGGCTGCCCAGATTGTAAAACAGGCATCTTTAGGTGATGGATCTGATGAAAAATTTGCGGTTGTATTTGGAGCAATGGGTGTTAAGCATGACGTAGCAGATTTCTTCCGAAAAACATTCGAAGAAAGTGGAGTGTCTGACCATGTATGTATGTTCCTGAACATGGCAAATGACCCTGTGGTAGAACGACTGATCACACCAAAAGTTGCACTGACAGTTGCAGAATATCTGGCATTTGAATGTAACATGCATATTTTGGTTATTTTGACTGATATGACATCTTTTGCAGAAGCGATGCGTGAAGTATCTTCTTCTAGGGGAGAAATCCCTTCTAGAAAAGGGTATCCGGGTTATCTGTACAGTGAACTTGCAACAATTTATGAACGTGCCGGAATCGTAGCAGGAGCGAATGGCTCTGTGACGCAGCTTCCAATCCTGACGATGCCGAATGATGATATTACACATCCAATCCCAGACTTAACCGGATATATTACGGAAGGTCAGATTGTATTGGATCGCAATCTGCATGGGCAGGCAGTTTATCCACCAATCAGTATTCTTCCATCACTGTCTCGTCTTATGAAAGACGGAATTGGAGAAGGATATACGAGAGAAGATCATCAGGGGTTGGCAAATCAGTTGTTTTCTGCTTATGCAAAAGTAGGAGAAGCGAGAAATCTTGCGTCTGTAATTGGAGAAGATGAATTGTCACCGCTTGATAAACAATATTTGAAATTTGGGCAGGAGTTTGAAAAACGATACATTGGACAGGGACCAACAGAGAACCGTACAATTCAGGAAACACTGGATCTGGGATGGGAACTCTTAGGATACTTGCCAAAAGAAGAATTAGACCGTATCGACACGAAGATGATTGAGAAGTATTATCCAAGTGAAGAAGGGAGATAGTCTATGGATCCAAGAGAATTTCCAACCAAAGGAAATCTGATGCTTGCGAAAAATTCACTTGCACTCGCGCATCAAGGCTATGACCTGATGGATAAGAAGAGAAATATCTTATTAAAAGAACTGATGGGGCTGATTGACGAAGCGAAAGATATACAGGAAGAAATCGATATCACGTTTACAAAGGCGTACGCATGTCTGCAGCGTGCGAATATTGAACAGGGAATCAGTAACGTGCAGCAGCTTGCATTTACAGTACCGATTGAAGATTCCATTCGTATCCAGACACGCAGTATCATGGGGACAGAAATTCCACATGTGAAGTACGACGCCAAGCAGAATGATCTGACCTACAGTTTTGGGACAACAAGTGAATCCATCGATATTGCCAGAGAGGCATTTCGCCAGGTGAAAGACCTTACGATTAAGCTTTCTATGGTGGAAAATGCAGCATATCGATTGGCGGCAAACATTAAGAAAACACAGAAACGTGCCAATGCGTTGAAAAATATTACAATTCCAACGTATACAAATCTTGTTTATAACATCAATAATGCGTTGGAAGAAAAAGAACGTGAAGAATTCACACGATTGAAAGTAATTAAAAAAATGCAAAGCAACAAATAAAAAAGTGCGAAGCAGCTGGGAAACTGGTTGTTTCGCATGTTTTATTTTGTGGGAAAGAATATAAATTTTAGAAAAATAAAAGACCGATAGGGGAGCTATCGGCCTTTTGAGGGGAGTATAAATAATTAATAAGGGGTTGTAG
>CAZPZR010000013.1:0-36200 GCA_964591105.1 uncultured Lachnospiraceae bacterium
CACACTGAGATTCCTGTGGACATACACGTCCGCAGATTGCTGGAAGTGCAGAAGATTCACCGATTACTTTGTAAGCACCTTCGATATTTCCTGTTTTTACTTCTGCGATAAATCCTGGAATGTTAATAGATACTGGACATCCCTGCACACATTTCGCATTCTTACATCCGATACAGCGAGATGCTTCTTCCATTGCTTCTTCCATGTTATATCCATAACATACTTCTTCAAAGTTTGTTGCTCTAACTTTTGCATCCTGTTCTCTGACAGGTACTCTCTTTAATACATCTGCCATTATTTTTCACCTCCGCAGTGTCCACATCCACCATGATGTGTATCGCCTTCCTGTAACTTCAGCATTGCACGACCTTCCTGTGTCTTGTACATCTGCTGTCTCTTCATTGCATTATCCCAGTCGATCAAATGTCCATCAAATTCTGGTCCATCTACACACGCGAATTTTACTTCACCGCCAACGATGACACGACAGGCACCACACATACCTGTTCCATCTACCATAATTGGATTCATACTTACGATAGTAGGAATCTCTAATTTCTTAGTAAGGAGACAAACAAATTTCATCATGATCATTGGTCCAATAGCAACACAAAGATCATACTTATTACCTTCTTCAACTAATTTTTCAATCTTAGTTGTAACCATACCCGCATGTCCATAAGATCCGTCATCTGTACATGGATAGTAGTTACCAGCAACTGCTGCCATCTCTTCTTCCAGGATCAGCATGTCTTTTGTCTTAGAACCAACAATTACGTCCACGTCAATTCCATGTTCATGCATCCACTTCACCTGAGGATATACTGGAGCTGCACCAACACCACCAGCTACGAATAAAATCTTCTTTTCTTTCAAAGCAGCAAGATCTTCTTCTACGAATTCAGATGGACATCCAAGAGGTCCTGTAAAATCCATAAATGAGTCACCTGCAGTTAATTGTGCAAATTTCTTTGTGGATGCTCCCACTGGCTGGAACACGATGGTAATGGTTCCTGCTTCTCGATCATAATCACAAATTGTCAAAGGAATTCTTTCACCTTTTTCATCCATTTTCACGATAACAAACTGTCCAGGTTCGCAATGTCTTGCTACACGCGGTGCTTCTACATCCATAAGATAAATATTCTCAGCCAATTTTTCAGCTTTTAAAATCTTATACATCTTGTTTCCTCCTAAACTTTTTCATTGATAGGTCTATGATAAAATATTTAGCAAAAAATATCAAGTAAATATACAATAATTAACTTTTTAACTATCTTTTTGACAATTGTGCGAGATATAAAAAAAGATTGTGCAAATCACACAATCTTTTCTGACTATTTCATTTATTCTTCTACATCCGGAAAATCCAACACATAATTACGTGTCGTAATTCCACTTGTTCTACCGCTTGCATTTACAAGGATTGCCTTAAATAGAATATCTCCTTCTGGCATACTCACTGGTCCTGTATATTTTGTAGATGCGGTTGTTGGATCTGAACCGTCCATCGTGTAATACGCATCATATCCTTCTGGAACTTTTACTTCGATAGACATATTCTGCTCATACTGTCCTGTAGATGGAGAAACCGCCGGAGCATCTACCATCGGAAATTCTACAACATATTTTTTGGACTCTGTGAGACTTGGAACTCCTTTTTTGTTCACTGCAATCGCTTTGATTGTTGTCTCACCTTCGCTAATCTGAATTGGTTCGGTATATTTAGTACTGGACATCGTTGGATCTGAACCATCTGTTGTGTAATAAATCACATTCTTCTGTCCAGCTTCCAATGTCAGCTGCTGTACATCATCGAATGTTTCTTTATCATCCAGACTGAAGGTTGGTTCATCTACCATGTATGCTTCCAACTTCTCACATACAGAATCCGGAGCATCTTCCAGTAATTCTGGAATTTCCATCTCCTGCTTTGTATTCAGATAAAATTCAATGCATGCCTCATAGAGATCCACATTCTTTTCTTGACTTTCAATTGCATTCAAGAACAATTCCTCTGCTTTCGCAAGCTCATTATTCTGAATATACACCTTTGACAGTCCGTCATAAGCGTCTCTCTTTTTATCATTCTTTGCAATTGCTCTTGTATAGCACTCCTCTGCCGTCACGTAGTCTCTTGACTCGAATGCTTTGTTTCCCTTTCTCACAATTCCTGTGTAAGAGTTCAAATAGAGCAACACAGAACCTGCAATAATAAATGCCAACATTCCAAACAGCAGCATCAGTACTTTTTTTCTTTTCTTTCTTTTTAACGCCTTTCGACGTTCTGCCTGACGTCGTCTTTGTTCACGCTCGCTTGGAGCCATCTTTCCAGTGGCTCTGCCTGCAGGTTTTCCTGCTGTACCTCTTGCCTGAACATTTCGATTTGTCTGTGTTCTTCTGCTTTCTCCCTGCACTCTTCCCGTCTGGTTCTGATTATTGATAGATGCACGCACTTGTTCTGCAAGCATCTCTTCCAACGGATTATATTCCGGGACGATACAGACTTCTTGTCCACAGTATTCGCAACGCAGCTGATCATCTGCAATCTGCTGTCCGCAATATCTGCATTTCATCGATACTCCAACCTCCTATTTTTTCGCTGCTTTTACGCAATTGCTTAAAAGCATTGCGATCGTCATTGGTCCCACTCCCCCTGGGACTGGTGAAATCGCAGAGACTTTATCTTTCACCTGTTCGAAATCAACGTCTCCACACATCTTATTTTCTTCATCTCGATGGATTCCGATATCAATCACAACTGCGCCTTCTTTCACATGCTCTGCTGTAATCAGTCTCGGTCTGCCTGCCGCCGCAACAAGAATATCTGCTTCTCTTGTAACACTTGCAAGGTCTTTAGTCTTAGAATGGGCAATTGTAACTGTTCCATTCTTCGCAGTCAAAAGCATTGCCATTGGCTTTCCGACATTATTGCTTCGGCCAACAACCACACATCTTTTTCCTGCCACATCAATCTTATAGTAATCCAGTAACTCAATAACACCTGCTGGTGTACAAGATACCAGAGTATCTTCTCCGATGAACATCTTTCCGATATTTTCTGGATGAAAACCATCCACATCCTTTGATGGGTGAATGCTCTTAATAATATGGTCTTCATTGATCTGTTTTGGCAATGGAAGCTGTACAAGAATTCCATGAACTTTCTCATCTGCGTTCAATTCATCGATTAAGTGCAACAGTTCTTCTTCTGTCGTTTCTTCTGGTAATTCATAAGACAAAGACTTGATTCCTACGAATTCGCATCCTCTCTTTTTGTTGCGTACATAAATCGTAGATGCAGGATCATTTCCCACCTGAATCACTGCAAGACAGACTTCTGTTCCCTGTTCTTTTAAGCTTGCAACTTCTGCTTTCAAATTTTCTTTTATATATGCGGATACTTTTTTTCCATCGATTAATTGCATCTCTTTCATCTCCTTAAAACAATCCAGTAATTACACCATTCTCATCTACATCAATCTGATTTGCTGCCGGTACTTTCGGAAGTCCTGGCATTGTCATGATTGCACCTGTGAGAGCGACTACAAATCCTGCACCAGCACTTACATATACTTCGCGAATATGAATCTTAAAGTTTTCTGGTCTTCCAAGCTTTGTCGCATCATCTGAGAAGGAATATTGGTTCTTTGCCATACAGATTGGGAATGTTCCAAATCCCATTGCTTCAATCTTCGCCAACTGTTTTTGGGCAGCTGGTTCAAAGATCACACCATCTGCTCCATAAATCTCTCTTGCGATTGTCTCAATCTTCTGAGCCAAAGGAAGTTCATTGTCATATAATGTATGGAAATGGCTTTCTTTCTGCTCTAAAGTATCCAATACTTTCTTCGCAAGTTCGATTCCGCCGTCACCGCCTTTTGCCCAGACTTCTGACAATGCAAATTCGCATCCTCTCTCTTCGCAGAATTTACGAATAAATTCATTTTCTGCATCTGTATCTGTCACAAAAGAATTCAGCGTTACAATTACTGGAACTCCATATTTCTGGATATTCTCAATATGTTTCTCAAGATTTACAATTCCTTTTTTCAGAGCTTCTAAGTTCTCTGTACCAAGGTCTGCTTTCGCAACCCCACCATTATACTTCAAAGCACGTACAGTTGCAACTAAAACAACTGCATCTGGCTTCAAACCTGCTTTTCGGCACTTGATATCGAAGAACTTCTCTGCTCCAAGGTCTGCACCAAATCCGGCTTCTGTAATGACAATGTCACTCATCTTCAGAGCCATCTTAGTTGCACGCACAGAGTTGCAGCCATGTGCAATATTTGCAAATGGTCCTCCGTGTACAATTGCAGGGGTATGTTCTAATGTTTGAATGAGATTCGGTTTGATTGCATCTTTCAAGAGTGCCGTCATAGCCCCTGTCGCCTGCAAATCTTCAGCAGTTACCGGCTCTCCCTGAAAGTTATATGCAACAATAATTCTTCCTAATCTGCGTTTCAAATCTCGAATGTCATCAGAAAGACAAAGGATTGCCATGATTTCAGATGCCACGGTGATTACAAAATGATCTTCTCGTACCATTCCATCCATTTTATTTCCAAGGCCAATCACAACATTACGCAAGTTTCTGTCATTCATATCTACGCATCGTTTCCACACAACTTGTCTTGGATCAATGCCAAGTGCATTTCCTTGCTGGATGTGATTGTCCAACATTGCTGCAAGCAGGTTATTCGCTGATGTAATGGCATGAAAATCTCCGGTAAAATGAAGATTCAAGTCTTCCATCGGAACTACTTGGGCATATCCACCACCTGCGGCTCCACCCTTAATACCAAAGCATGGTCCAAGAGATGGTTCTCGCAGTGTTATAACCGCATTCTTCTCCAACTTTGCCATAGCCTGACCAAGTCCTACCGTCGTTGTTGTCTTTCCTTCTCCGGCAGGTGTAGGATTGATTGCAGTAACAAGTACTAATTTCCCATTCTCGTTATCTTTGATACGTTCCCAGGTTTCATCAGAGAATTTGGCTTTATATTTTCCATAATACTCTAATTCATCTTCTGGGATTCCAAGAGTTGCTGCCACATGTTTGATGTGTGTCATTTTTGCTTCCTGTGCGATCTGGATATCTGTTTTCATTGGTTTCCATCCTCCATTCTTCCTTCAAACAATTGCTTAAATACTTTCGCTGAGATACTGCTCGAACTCTTCCTGTGTCATCAGGACTTTTCTAGGTTTTGTTCCTTCTTCTCCACCTACCACGCCTGCTTCACACAGTTGATCCATAATACGTGCCGCACGATTGAATCCAATCTTAAACGTACGCTGCAGCATTCCAATCGATGCTTTTTCTTTTTCTATAATGAGGCGACCTGCATCTGCAAAATACATATCGCGTTCATTCCCTTCATTGCCCGGTGTGGCAATCTCTACACTATTCGTATTTAACTGGTTTACAATTTCTTCATCATAAACCGTATCTTCATGATTGTTTTTCAAGTACTCTACGACATTTTCTACTTCTTTGTCGGAGATAAAGGCCCCCTGCACACGCGCTGGTTTCGGATAGCCTGACGGATAGAATAACATATCTCCTTTTCCAAGGAGTTTCTCTGCACCACCCATATCAATAATGGTTCTGGAATCTACGCTGGATGTCACAGAAAACGCGATTCTGGATGGCATGTTGGCCTTAATCAGACCAGTAATAACATTTACAGACGGACGCTGTGTCGCAATGACCAGATGGATACCTGCCGCTCGGGCAAGCTGTGCCAGACGGCAGATTGCTCCTTCTACGTCTCCTGGTGCTACCATCATAAGGTCTGCCAACTCGTCAACAATGATAACAAGCTGATACATCTTCTCTGGCTTTTTGCCATCGATTTCTGGCATGGTTTCAATTACCTCATTGTATCCCTGCATATCACGAACTCCGTATTTGGCAAATTCCTGATAACGTCTTGTCATCTCTGCAACTCCCCAGTTGAGTGCTCCTGCCGCTTTCTTTGGATCTGTCACAACTGGAATCATCAAATGTGGGATTCCGTTGTATACGCTCAGTTCCACGACTTTCGGGTCAATCATAATCAATTTAACTTCGTCTGGAGATGCTTTATATAAAATACTCATGATCAGTGTATTGATACACACGGATTTTCCGGAGCCAGTTGCCCCAGCAATGAGCACATGCGGCATTTTCGCAATATCTGTCACTACCACTTTGCCGCCAATATCTTTTCCGGCTGCAAATGACAGGTTTGACGCACTGTTCTGGAATTCAGATGTTTCCAAAAGATCACGCAACATTACCGTGGAGTTTTCTTTATTCGGAACTTCGATTCCTACCGCTGCTTTCCCAGGAATTGGTGCTTCAATTCGAATATCAGTTGCAGCAAGGTTCAGTTTGATATCGTCTGCAAGTGATACGATTTTTCCAACTTTCACACCCATCTCCGGCTGTAATTCATATCTGGTTACAGATGGCCCGCAGCTTACATTCGTAACTGTCACTTTCACGCCGAATGTTTCCAGTGTCTGCTGCAGTTTCATCGCAGTTTCGCGAAGATGTGCATCGGAATCACCACCTGTACGCTTGCCTCTTTTCAGCAATGACAACGGTGGCTTCTTATATTCTTTCTTTGGCTGTGCTTCACTTGCCGCAACGGCAGCAGCAACTCCAGCCACTTCTTTGGCAGATTCTTTCGCATCCAGTTTTGGATTCTTTCGCTTGCGCTCAGTCTTCTCTTCTGGTGCTTCCACCGGTTCCTCCACAGGCATCTGCGTATGCTTCTCTCCTGCATTCTGTGGCGCATATTCTTCCGGTTCTACAAATGGATCTTCCACTCCGCCTCGATTAATGACAAACTGTGGCTCTTCCATTACTGGTGCTGGTGTCGGTTCTGGAACTTCCTGCATCTTTGGAACTTCTACCGCCAGTTCTGTCAATGTCGTATTGAAGGACACCCCTTCTACATGATGATCCGAACGCTTCTTTCCTTTCTTTGCAGCCGCCATTTCCTTCGCCTGCTGTTTTTCCAGTCTGGCAGCTTCTGCTTCGCGCTGTTTTCTCGCCTCTGCTGCCGCTTCTCTTCGTCTCTTCGCATCTTTCTTTGCTTTATCATAAGCCTTACTGCTCTGTGTCTTCACCCCACCAAGCGCAGACTTTCCTGTAATAAGCACAAGACAGATAATCATTGCAATGCTATCAATTATGTATGCACCAGCAACACCAATCGCCGGTGTCAGAACTCGCACAATCTTATATCCAACTTGTCCGCCCCATCCGTCCAGCAATTCTGCGAATGTGCACACAAGGATTGTAAGAATCACGCAAGCAATCGTCTTCATATAAGCAGTTCTGTTCCCTTTGTTGGAAATCAAAAATGAGACCACTCCAAACAATACAAATGGAATCACATATGCAATCAATCCAAAGATATCCATCAGCACATCTCCCAGCACATCTCCCACTGCGCCGCCGATTCCAAAGTTACTGATGATCATAAAAATGCTGACTGCAAGTGTCAACCATACAAGAATCTCATCTCTGACAAAACTCTGCTCATTCACCTTCTTCTTTTTCTGCCTTGTACTCCTCTTTTTCTTCGTTGACTTTGAAGCCATTTTGCTTCCCCCTATTCTTGGCATACTAGTCATATTATACCATTTTGGGGAAAGACTGTCATTACACATTTTTGTGCTTTTTCTCATACACACTCTCAATCATTTCGTGCAATTTATTCAAAGCGTCACTCAATCCTCCGACTGCATCTATGAGTCCCTCTCGTACTGCGTCTTTTCCCTCTAAAAGAGTTCCTACATCTTTCACTAATTCCGTCGGATTCAGCATCAATTCTTCCAGTCTTTCCTGCGAAATCTTCGAATGCGCCGCTACGAATCTTGTAATGCGGTCCTGCGTTTTAAGCATGTTGTTAAGGCTTTGTTCCACACCGATAAACATACCATTTGAACGCACCGGATGTACAATCATCGTTCCACTCGGCACAATATATGAATACTGTGCCGAAACTGCCAGTGGCCCGCCGATAGAATGACTCCCACCAAGTACCAGTGACACCGTAGGTTTACTCAGAGAAGCGATCATCTCTGCGATAGATAGTCCTGCCTCAACATCGCCGCCAAGTGTATTGAGAAGAATCAATACTCCATCTATCTGTGTATCATCTTCGATTTCCGCAAGCAACGGCAGAAGGTGTTCATATTTCGTAGCCTTTGTGCTTCCTGATACCGCTTCGTGTCCTTCAATTTCGCCAATGATTGTCAGCAATTTGATATGATGTTTCTTGGAATTTCCCTCTAATTCCATCGTTCCCATTTCTTTGATCTCATCTTGTTTCTGCTCCGCATTTTCCTGTTTACCCATAAGAAAACCTCCATACTTTTTTCTTAGTATGGAGGTTTTTATCTTCTTTTATACTTCTTTTAAAGCCTGTTCTAAGTCTGCAATGATATCTGCAACATTTTCGATACCAACGCTGAAACGAATCAGATCTGGCTGTACGCCTGCTTCTAAAAGTTCTGCTTCGTTCATCTGACGGTGTGTATGGCTTGCTGGATGAAGCACGCAGCTTCTTGCATCCGCAACATGTGTAACGATTGCAATCATCTTCAAGCTGTCCATCATACGAACTGCTGCATCTCTTCCGCCTTTTAATCCAAATGTAATAACACCACAAGTACCATTTGGCATATATTTCTGTGCAAGATCATAGTACTGATCTCCTTCTAATGCAGGAGTTTTTACCCATGCAACCTTTTCATGGTTCTGGAGATACTTCGCTGCTGCAAGTGCATTTTCACAATGTCTTGGCACACGCAAGTGTAAAGTTTCCAGACCAATGTTCAATAAGAATGCGTTCTGTGGAGACTGAATAGAACCAAGGTCACGCATTAACTGAGCAGTTGCCTTTGTAATATATGCACCTTTTCCGAATCTTTCTGTATAAATGATTCCGTGATAAGTTTCATCTGGAGTAGTAAGTCCTGGGAATTTTTCCTTGTGTGCATCCCAGTCAAAGTTTCCGCTGTCTACGATTGCACCACCTACACATGTTGCATGTCCATCCATATACTTTGTTGTAGAATGTGTTACAATGTCTGCTCCCCATTCAAATGGACGGCAGTTGATTGGTGTTGCAAATGTATTATCTACGATCAATGGTACCCCATGTTTATGAGCTGCTGTCGCAAATTTTTCAAAATCAAGTACTACAAGTGCAGGGTTGGAAATAGATTCTCCAAATACTGCCTTTGTATTGTCCTGGAATGCTGCATCCAATTCTTCAGGTGTACAGTCTGGGTCTACGAATGTTGCTTCTACGCCCATCTTACGGATTGTATGTGCGTATAAGTTGTAAGTACCACCGTAAAGTGCAGAAGCACATACAATGTGGTCTCCAGCTTCACAGATGTTCATGATTGCATAGAAGCTGGCTGCCTGTCCAGATGCTGTAAGCATTGCTGCCACTCCACCTTCCAAATCACAGATCTTAGCTGCTACTGCATCATTCGTTGGATTCTGTAATCTTGTGTAGAAGTATCCATTTTCTTCCAAGTCGAATAAACGTCCCATCTGGTCGCTGCTGTTGTACTTGTAAGTTGTGCTCTGATAGATTGGCACTACACGTGGTTCTCCATTCCCTGGTTCGTATCCTGACTGAATACATTTTGTCTCAAGTTTGTAATTGCTCATGGTCCATTCCTCCTGATGTTCTAAGAATATAAGTACTGCTTTTGCAGATTTCTCACCATTTCTTTATATAGCGTGCTGCACGCCTCTTTTTCACCAGCCTCAATGTGATGCATACATGGTGTCAGATATTCGTCGTAAATCTGATCATATATTTCTTCTGAATTCTTCTGCATGTTAATCATCGCAACAATGCCAGGTGCCAGATCGTAATACTCATCTACCATCTTGCGGCCTTCTTCTGTCCGAAGTAGATATTCATCGCGAAAAGCACGAAATGTCGTCAGTTCATAGCAGTCATCCGGCTTCTGCATACTCTCGCAAACTGCGGTTGTAATGTAGCAAAGCTTCTTTTTGAAGCCGCCTGCAATCCCTTCATAACTGGAGAATCCAAGATTCAGCTTCGTAATCTGAAGCGAATTCCAATACTCAATCATCTTGCGCGCCATATCTTCACAGCTTCGGTCTCTGGTATAGGTCAAGATAGGTACCACATACACTGCCATATTCATATTAAAGTCTACTTCGACCTTTTCAAATTCTTTCTTTGTCATGCCGTTTTTCTTTTCCAAAGCATAATCTGGAATGATCTTCGCCAGCTCCTGCATCTTTTCTTCGCATTCGCTGATTGTCATATCTTTGCACATCTCTGTGATTCCAAAGACCACATACTTGTATTTTTCAAATCCTGCTTCGAAAATATTATTATAGCTTCCTTTAGCAAATTTCTTTACATTTGGAAACATTTCCTCAAATAAGGCAATCAGTCCACTTCTGATTTCTTCCATATTTTTCCTCCGTCATCCATAAATCTGTTAAAAAGTATAGCACATCAGTATCTATTATTCAATTTTTTCTTCTGCCACAGGAAAATCCATCCTGCGCAAAGAAGCAATGTGCCGCCAAGAAGCCAGATGTGGATTCGTCCCATACCTCCCGTTGCCGGAAGTTCTGGATAATTCAGCTGATTCGTAACTGTCACTGTACCTGTCCAAGTTCCTTCTGTATTAAGAACAATCTCCGTCTGATCATAGGATACTGTAAATGGGATTCCGCTGATTTTTGCGTCTCCGCTCCTGATTGGATTTCCATGATCATCCAATTCATACACATAGTACGTTTTTACATTTCCCTCGTCATCCTTCAATGGAAGATTGGTGAATTTCGCTGTTTTCCCAGCGGATGTATCTACACCATTTTCATAAGTAATTGTCACTTTCTGGAATGGCTGTTTCGCGTCCGCTGTTTCGAAAATACCAAAGGTATAGGTTCCTGTCACCTGCTCGATAGATTCGCCGCCTGCATTCTGGAACTGTTTCTTCACAAGGATTTCGCCTCTGTGGTTATACGCCAAATACGTATAATTTGCTCCATCATAATATGCTGTCACGCCTTCTGGAACCTGGAAGTCTTCTGCCTGTTCCTTCTTCACAACTACAAAAGTGTGTGGAGCCGCATCCAACACGTAACCTGAAGGAGCCTTTGTTTCCTTTAGTTGATAGATGGTATTGTATTTCAAGTTTCCATTTGCCCCAAATACAAGCTTTCCATTCTCATTCGTGCTGCCAGATAACGTGATTCCATCTTCTTTGGCATGGAACTCCCCATTTACAACTAAGACTTCCTGCAACTGGAATTCCGCACCCTCCAGAAGTTCCTGGTTGTTATACTGATTCATCTTGATAATCGTCACTTTTGGCGTTGTATCTGCACCAACACTTCCTCCGACTGCATAGGAGAATTGCTCGTCCTTCACACTGCTTCCCTCGCTCGTCTCATATCCATACCAGTAAGCCTTGTTCTGGATATTCACTTCTTCGCCAGGTTTTGCATTAATCATCGCCTCATAGGTAATCGTAAGTGGCAGATGATCTGGAAGCGTCAAAGTCAGTTTCTGTCCATCGATTGCAGATGTCCAGTTCTTGATCTCTTCACCTGTTTTTGTATTCGTAACGCGAATGGATGTCGTATCCAACGTGAGAATCTCGCAATACTCATCTACCAGACAAATTGTATCGGAACCCTTGATCAAATCTTCCCCGAGTTCGTTGATTGTGATTTCAAATGGATAACGACCTCCGTTCACCTTTTTATCATAGGTTCCTACTTTTGAAAGCGTCTTTTTCTGGATTGCGACACTGTCTGTATCTGTTCCAAGGAGTGCGCCTTCTTCTGTCTGAATCGAAACTTTATTTTCAAAAGTCTGTTCTTTTCCGCCAAGAAGAACCGATTCATCGGTCACTTTGCAGACAACCTGCAGTTCCACAACTCCTTCGCCCTGTCCCCAGTTTGACTCTGCTTTTACATCATTCAATTGCCAAAGTACTTGCTGTCCGTTGGTGTAATAGATGCTTGTTCTGCCGTCGGGTTTCGCCGAATACGTATGCTTCTCCCATCCTTCTTCCAAGCCTGTCATTTCTGCAAACGCTACACTTGTATTCTGCGCTTTTGTTCCCAGTCGGTCCAAACGCACATAAGCAATTTCCATTCCCTTCGGAAGCTCTTCTAGAAATTGGAAATTTCCATTGAGTGTTGGAACATGATTGATGCGAATCTGCCAACTTGCATAAGTTCCATTTTCCAAAGACTCCCATTCTACTGCTCTTGCATCATCTGTAGACGAAATCTCTGTAATCTTTCCATCCTCTTTGGTAAATACCTTTCCTAGATTTTTTATGATATTTTCATGTCCGTAAATGGTATTTGTCGCAGTGTTCTGCTCAATCCATCCACTTTCTGTTCCTTCTTCTCGATACTCCAGTTTATTCTGAAATACTTTAAAATCCGTCTTAGATTCTGGTAATTTATCAGGTTCTGTCTTTACCACAACGTAAAGCTTCTTGCCTGCCAATTTCATTTCCTTCTGTAAGGTAATGATCATCTCGGAATTTGAAACGGAATACACACAATCCGCATCATTTGCACCAAGTCCTTCTTCCCTTACTGCTGTCAATGCTTGTAACGTCTTGTCACTTTGTAACGCTGACAAATCTTCGTAGCTGGTAATATCTTTCACATTTCCCAAGTATGCACCGACAAAAGAGGATCCTCGCAGATACTGTGCCGTTGTTCCTTGCCCTGTGACACATACGTCTCTCAACTGTGTGCCTGCAGTAATCGTATCTGCTGCCACTTCCAGCACCCAGTACAGAGAACCATTCTTAAAATCTCCACTTTCAGCCCTTAATTTGTCATAATACCAGAACTTCTTTCTTGCCTCGAAGAAATTACTTCCTTCCACTTCCACCGATGCTTCTACCGTAATTCCAACTAATGTATACGTTTTATCTCCGTATCCGACAGTCCCTGTCAGCTGGAATTCATTTGCCACCAACACAGTGCTGACTTCATCTGTACGAACCGGTTTCGCATAATAGGTAAGTAGATAAGCACAATTTTTATCTGTCATTCCAATCTGCTCTGGCGTAAAGGAAAAACTTGTTTCTTGATCAATCTTAATCCAAACCGTTTTGTTTGGAACATTTTTTTCCAAACCTGCAATTGCCACTTCATCGGATGAAAATTCTTTCCCATCGGTCAAATTGTAAGCGTCTACCCTGACGTAACCCACATATTCCATGTGCCCACTCTTCAAGTGGTCGGACATTGTGGCAGATGATAAGTCCCAATCTCCTGCTTCGTTGGCAACAATCTAGTACTTGTAGCTTCCTGCTGGAACATCAAAAGAACCACTATCCATTTGAATCGTAGTGCTTTCTTTTAACTCCTCTCCTACCATCTTTCTGGACCAATGCTTCCGTGACAACGTTTTCGTTGTGTGATAAGACTCTAATCGCTGATTTCCACCATCTGATGGTCTTGTGTAATCTGTATAGAAATAAACTCTGTTTTTCAATGCAAAGGCTTCATTTCCCGCCGCTACAAGAACACCTTCATCTACATGCACGGTGTAGACCAAAGTTTTGCTTTCTCCCGGTTTCAAATCTCCTACTATATACTGAAAAGCATTTCCCTTTCCATTCTCATCTACCAGAAGTTCTAATTTCCCTTGATTTTTCAGTTCCTCAAGTCCTGCTGTTCCATTTTGATTCTTACTGCCACCTGCATAAAGCTTAAATGAATCTTCTACATAAGACAAATACTCTCTGTATTTTTCCTCGGTCACATTGGCACCGTCTGGTCTTCCATCTAATCCATCGATGACATATACATTTTCAAGGGTATAGCTGTTATCTTCGTCTGCATGCAGCCAAATCGTATAGCGGATATTCCACCCTCCATTTGCTTCATCTTTTACAAATTCAGCCCCTTCCTTGCTCATCGTTGCTTTCGCTTTTGGTTCAAAAATTGCTGAATCTTCTGCACGTTCGTATGTTTTTGAATATACTGTTGCGAGGTTGCTGAGATTTCCTTTTCCCTGCACTCCCGTATAACTGTCTTTTAACTTCACGCGATACTGAAGGGTCTGTGTTTCGTTTTTACCCATGTCTCCAATTGTCCACACAAGAGTTCCCGGAGGATTGTTTTCGTTTGAGTCAATGGTGGCACTTCCTTTGGATGGATCTATACTTTCTGTCACGTACTGATCTACATAAGTCTTATTTGCATCAAAAGCATCTCGAACAGTAACCTCAGGACACCCGTCTTCTCCTGCCGTTACCGTCAACTTGTAGGTAAGGAATTCTCCATCTTCTGTTTCCTCCACCTTACCACCTTCGGAAATGATTTCCTTCTCAATCTCAACCGTTCCATGCTTCGCGAGATAATCATCTTCAAAATCCAGTTTGATCGTTACATCCCCGATTTTAATGGTCTCTTCTCCATCTGTAGGAATCTTAGACAAGTCCACCTGTGCTTCCACATAGAAGTCACCTTTGATAACCGTACTTCCAGATTTTTTCTGATCGTTTACCCACGTTTCATCAAAGGTCAAAGTAATACTATTTCCATCTGCAGTAATCGTTCCTGCCGTTGTATTCCCGTCCACAATAGTTCCATTCGTCTGAACTTGTTGAAATAACTCTGGCAGTTCATACGTCATCTGATTCTGGGCCGCACTTAACTGCTCAATTGGTACATTTTTATACTTCACTTCCAAACGGAAAGATGCGTTGGCTGGAATGTCCTTCGTAGTTTCCGTAATTTCTATCCACTTTTCCTGTTCTCCCACACGATAAAAAAGCGTTGCATCCTCTATGTAGTCTTTTACTTGCAACGGTTCTATAGTTTCCCTGGATTCCGGAGACTCTTCCTGCTCTTTTATTGTCTCATTAGTGCTATCTGCAGCAATCGCTGTCGGCTGTTCTTCTTCCTCTGTTTCCGTCTGATAACACATCATTGTGTGAACATGTTCTGCCGTATCACACTCCAACGTCCATTCTCCATAACACAGTGGTGTGTGAACATGCGCTTCCTTCGTATTCGTACACGTAAGTGGCTCTGTTCCGCTCTCTTCCTCATTCGTCACTGAAGAAACTTTGCTGTAACACGCAATTGTATGTGTGTGTTCCTCCTGCTGACACGTAAGCTCCATCGTTATTGCTGGCAAAATCAAAGCATATACCGTACAAAAAACCACAATTGCAGCAAGGGTAGTCACTGCTCTGTGCCAACGCTTTCGATGCAATCTATTCTTTTTATATTTGTCATTACCAGGCAAATACATGAAATTCATGTTGTGTCCTCCTTTGGCATCCATATATCTTTCCTGACTAGTCATACATTCATCAAGTCTATATTTGTCCACATTTGTTTAATATATCTATTGTATCAATATTATGTTAAGAATACAAGTTACACTTAACTAAACGTCACAATTTACAAAAAAATCCCCTTGCCAGTACTCTAATACTAACAAGGGGTCTTTTTACCTATTCTTCTCTTATTCGTCCCAGTTGTGGTAAACGTTCTGAACATCGTCATCATCATCAAGAAGATCTAATGTTTTGTTGATGTTCTTCAAATCTTCATCAGATGTAAGTGTTACATATGTCTGTGGGATCATTGTAACTTCAGCGTTCGCCATAGGGATACCTGCTTCTTCCAATGCCTGACGTACTTCACTGAAATCTTCTGGAGCTGTCAAAATCTCGAAGCTGTCTTCTTCTTCCGCAAGGTCTTCTGCACCTGCATCCAAAGCGATCATCATCAATTCGTCTGCATCTCCTTCATATTCTTCACGGTCAATGATAATCTGACCTTTTTTATCGAACATGAAAGATACACATCCAGGTGTTCCTACACTTCCTTTTCCTTTTGTAAATGCATTCTTAACGTTTGTAGCTGTTCTGTTACGGTTATCTGTCAACGCTTCTACGATGATTGCTGTTCCGTTAGGACCATATCCTTCGTATGTAACTGTCTCATAGTTCGCTGCATTCGCATCACCAGAAGCTTTTTTAATATTTCTTTCAATTGTATCGTTTGGCATGTTGTTCGCTTTTGCTTTTGCGATTACATCACGAAGTCTGCTGTTATTTGCTGGGTCAGCTCCGCCGCCTTCTTTAATTGCAACCATAAGTTCTTTCCCGATTTTTGTAAAGATCTTACCTTTCGCTGCATCATTTTTTTCTTTCTTATGCTTAATATTGGCAAATTTAGAATGTCCTGACATCTCTCATACCTCGCTTTATGTATATTCTTATCTTTTTTCTCACATCAAACTAGTTTAGCACTAATTCTCTATTTTTTCAATCTTAACATGTTCAATTCTGTTATTCTCTACTTCTAACACTGTAAATCGGTACCCTTCGTACTCAATCACACGTGTCTCTTCGTCTTCCGATGGGATACAATCCAACTGATCAATGAGAAATCCGTTCAGTGTTCCGTAATCTTCTTTATCGAAGGTAATTCCGAACAGGTCTTCCAAGTCCTCCAGTTCTGTCACTCCCAGTGCCTCGTAGCTTCCATCCGGAAGGTGCTTTAACACTTCTTCCTCTTCGTCATGCTCGTCCATAATATTTCCAACGATTTCTTCCAGAATATCTTCCATCGTTACCAGTCCAGAAGTCTGTCCATACTCATCCAGTACAACAACCACATGAACCTTCTTCGCCTGCATTTCACGGAAAAGATTATCAATGTTCTTCGTCTCCGGAATGAACTTGACTGGTCGAATACAATCCTTTAATTCCTTTACCGCACAGGAGCGAAGTTCTGGATTCATATAGCAAGTCATCGCCTCGCGCAGATGTAGAAATCCAATAATCTCATCGATGTCCTCGCGATAAATTGGATATCTGGAAAAGTTTTCTTCCAACATGAACTTCATGGCTTCTTCCAGTGTGTCCTCTTCATCAATCGCAAGAATATCCGAACGATGTGTCATAATGTCTTTCGCATCCTTATCCATGTATCGGAAAATATTGCGAATAAGCGAAGCCGCTTCTTTTTTCATCTCTTCATCAAATTCTTCTTCAATTTGGAAAATCTGACGGATTCTTCCAAATAAACTTCCTTGTTCCATAAACTCCCTTTCTATGTATGAAGCTCAAAGCTGACTTTCAAGGCTTCATCAATTTTGTACATAATCTCTTTATCCAAGTGGCATACGTAGTCTTTTAATCGCTGTTTATCTATGGTACGAATCTGCTCCAACAATACAACGGAATTTTTCACAATCTGATAACGCCTTGCGTCAATCTCAACATGTGTCGGCAATTTCGCCTTATTCATCCGTGAGGTAATGGCCGCACAGATAACGGTAGGACTGTGTCTGTTCCCTACATCATTCTGAATAATGAGCACCGGCCGGATACCACCTTGTTCTGAGCCAACCACTGGACTCAAATCTGCATAAAATATATCTCCACGTCTAATCTGCAACTCTATTCACACTCCGATAATAATTAAGATAAAATTAGTATTTCCATCTTTTTCGGATGTATTCCATAGAGTACTCACCGCTTTTTATTTTACATCATTTCCTGTATATCCTTCAACTACTATTTTTTTGTAACGCGAAGTTTCCTCCAGTTCTTTGAAAACTCCGCCCAGTTGTTCAATCAAATCTCTGGCTAAAACACTGTAACTCCCCTTTGTTTCCCGTGCCAGGTCTCCTGCACATCCGTGTAAATATGCCCCAAGCACACTCGCATCCTTTGCAGAAATGCCCTGCGCCAGCAATCCTCCGATAATCCCTGTCAGTACATCTCCGGAGCCAGCCTTTGCCATAGCTGCATTGCCTGATGGATTCAGATATGACCTTGCATCGTAACTGCTGACCAAGGTATTGGCATCCTTCAGTACACAAGTCACCTCGTAACGCTCCGCAAATTCTTTTGCAATTTCTGCGCGATGCTGCACCAACTCATTGATTCCTTCCCCCGTCAGGCGGGACATCTCTTTCATATGAGGTGTCAATACAACATTTCCATGCTTCTTCTTATCCAGCACTTCCATGTGCTGTGCCAACAGGTTCAGTGCATCTGCATCGATGACACATGGAACTTCCACTTGCTGCACTGTTGTCTCCACGATTTTTTTGGAAATGTCTCCAGTTCCCATGCCAGAACCAATGCACACTACATCTGCCCATGTCAGAAGTTCCAGCAACTGCAGCTCATCATAATCTTCGTAAGTTCGGATGATTGCCTCCGGCAACAGAATCTGCAGAATCTCTCGATTTGTCTCCGGTGTATAGATCTGAACCAATCCTGCGCCTGTCGCGTAAGCTGCCATTCCGTTCAGGAAGGCTGCCCCGCTCATGCCCTTGCTTCCAGCAACAATCAGCAATTTCCCGTACGAACCTTTGTGGGAATTTTCCTTGCGAAGTGGCAGCAGTTTTCGATAATCCTCTCGATTCCGAACCGCCACTACTGCGCAGTCTTTCTCAAATCTATCTTCGGAAATACCGATGTCTGCAATCACAATCTGCCCTGCCAGTTCTTTCCCTGGATAAATGCTCATGCCAAGCTTTTGTGCCTGAAATGTCACTGTAAAATCTGCATCGAATGCAATTCCAAGCACCTGCCCCGTATCCGCAGATACACCAGATGGAATATCCACTGCCAGTTTCACACCGCCAGAAGCATTCATGTTCTCTAACACCTGCGCATAGTTTCCAGTAATCTCTCGCGACAATCCCACACCAAACACAGCGTCTATGATAATACTATATTCACCAACTTCAAAATCCTTGCAACAAAGACCACCACAATCCTCGTACATCTTCCATTGCTGACGTGTCTCTTCCGTACACTTGTCAGGATTGCCGATAAAAGCCACCTGCACGTTTGCTTCTTGTTCCCGTAGCATTCTCGCAATCGCAAATCCATCTCCACCATTATTGCCGCTTCCGCATACTACACAGACATTCGACAACGCAAATCCTCGCGCCAGAATCACATCGACACAGCTGCGTGCCGCACGCTCCATCAGCACCATAGAAGGAATTCCTTTCTCATGGATGGAATACGCGTCTGCTGATTTCATTTGAGTTGAATTTGGTAAATATCTCATAATTTTTCCTGCCCTTTATCATTTCTAAAAAAAACGTGCAACGCCAGACTCTCTCAAGTCCACCACTGCACGCTTACTTCTTATGCCTTATGTTCTTCGTTATACCTGCTAATATTGTATGACAGCTGCATCAAACTTTCTGACAAATGAACATTCTCAACAATGATGTGTTCTGGCAAGTTCAAGTCTACATGTGCAAAGTTCCAAATTGCACGAACTCCATTATCAACCAATACATTCGCAACTTCCAATGCCTTATCCTTTGGAATTGTAAGTGCTGCAATCTCCACATCGTTCTCTTTCAAGAAATCTTTCAGTTCGTCCATCATACGGATTGGCACCCCACGAATCGCCATCCCTTCTAATCTTGGATTCACATCAAAAATTCCCTTCAGAATAAAACCGCGATTTTCAAACTTTGCATAATTTGCTAATGCCTGTCCCAGATTACCAGCGCCAATGATAATCATCTCGTGGTCTTCTTCAAGACCTAAAATCTTGCCAATCTCTGTGTACAAGTACTTAACATTGTAACCATATCCCTGCTGTCCGAATCCCCCAAAGTTATTTAAATCCTGACGAATCTGGGATGCTGTTACTTTCATCTTTTTGCTAAGGTCGTTGGAGGAAATACGTTCTACCCCACTCTCCAACAAGTCCCCCAAATAACGATAATATCTCGGAAGTCTTCGAATTACCGCCTGCGAAATCTCTCTCTCTTCCACTGTATTCACCACCATTCTCAATCTCTTATAATTATAGTAAATTGTTCCACTCATGTCAAACTTTTCGCAAAATTTTGCCCAATATATAACAAACTTTTTCTCTCTACTTTCTCCCGTTCACCATTTTCCCTGTGAATGGGCCGGATTCCTAGTTGATGTTTCTCGACATTTTCGCTATAATAATTCTGTATGTGTACACGAAATTCGTATGTAAGAAATCATTTTTAGGAGGACATTATGATATTAGCATGCCACGGAATCCGTAAAGCATTTGGAGAAGATGTCATTGTAAATGACGGCTCCTTTCACATAGAAGATTACGAAAAAGCTGCGCTTGTTGGACCAAACGGTGCCGGGAAGTCCACGATTCTCAAGATGATCGTAGGAGAACTTCCTTTGGACGATGGAAATGTAATTTTGACCAAAGGCAAAACTTTGGGTTACCTTGCACAGCATCAAGATATGAACAGTGACAACACCATTTACGAAGAGGTGAAAACTGCGAAGGCTGACATCATCGCCACAGAGCGTCGTCTTCGTCAGATTGAGATGGAGATGAAGCATTTATCCGGCGAGGCATTGGAAGCCCGCATGGACACTTACCACCGTCTCATGGCTTCTTTTGAGCGTGAGAATGGATACGCTTACGAGAGTGAGATTACCGGAGTACTGAAAGGTCTCGGCTTTGACGAACACGATTTCACAAAACCGGTCAATACGCTTTCCGGTGGACAGAAAACCCGCGTTTCTCTCGGAAAATTGTTGTTGACGAAACCAGATGTTCTGCTGTTGGACGAGCCTACTAACCACTTGGACTTAAATTCTATTGCCTGGTTAGAAACTTATCTAATGAACTACGCTGGTGCTGTTCTGATTGTTTCTCATGACCGTTATTTCCTCAATCGCGTTGTTACGAAGGTTGTGGAAATTGAGAACGGAAAACTCATGACCTATCTTGGCAACTACAGTGATTTTGCCACAAAGAAAAAGCAGCTTCGCGACGCACAGCTGAAAGAATATTTCAAACAGCAGCAGGAAATCAAGCATCAGGAAGCGGTAATCGAAAAGTTAAAGTCTTTCAACCGTGAGAAGTCCATCAAGCGTGCGGAAAGCCGCGAGAAAGCGTTAGAAAAGATAAAACCAGTGGAAAAACCTTTGGAAATCAATCAGGAGATCCACTTAACTTTGCAACCTTCAAAAGTCAGTGGAAACGATGTTCTTTCCGTAGAACATCTGAGCAAATCTTTCCCACCACAGACTTTATTTGAAGATGTTAGCTTTGAAATTAAGCGAGGGGAACATGTCGGCGTTATCGGAGACAACGGAACCGGGAAGACAACGCTGCTGAAGATTTTAAACCGCGTCGTTGGCGCAGACTCTGGCACTTTCAAGTTGGGAACGAATGTAGAAATCGGTTATTACGATCAGGAACATCACGTGCTTCATATGGAAAAGTCCATTTTTGATGAGATTTCCGACGATTATCCAGATCTCACCAACACAGAGATTCGCAACATGCTTGCTGCATTCTTATTTACCGGAGATGACGTATTCAAGCGCATTGGAGATTTGAGTGGTGGAGAACGCGGACTCGTATCTCTCGCGAAACTGATGCTTTCCAATGCCAATTTCCTGATTCTCGACGAACCGACCAACCACTTGGACATTACTTCGAAGGAAATCCTAGAAAAGGCACTGAACGATTATACAGGAACTGTACTTTATGTTTCTCATGACCGTTATTTTATCAACCAGACTGCTACTCGTATTCTGGATTTGGTAAATCATACCTTTGTAAATTATATTGGAAATTATGACTATTACTTGGAAAAGAAGGAAGAACTGACCGCTGCTTACAGCAACGCTCCAACTGCCAGTGCTGCAGCACCTGCGCCGGAAGCATCCGAAGCAAAACTCAGCTGGCAGGAACAGAAAGAAGCTCAGGCAAGAGAGCGAAAACGTCAGAATGATCTTAAAAAGACGGAAACACGTATCTCCGAACTGGAAGAACGCTGTGCAGAAATCGATGAACTTATGACACAGGAAGAGATCTATACCAATTCTGTCAAATGTCAAGAACTCGCCAAGGAAAAGGCAGCTTGCAATGATGAATTAGAAACTTTATACGAGCAGTGGGAAACACTTGCGGAATAAAAAACAACCTGGAAGGATATCACAATGGTATCTTCCAGGTTTTCTTTATGGTTCTATTATTCTCTCACATCGAACAGTTACTCGACTGCGTCCTCCAATGGTACAGGTAAATAGCGTCAAATCCCAGCCACCATCTTCCATCTCTTCTACCGCTGTCGGCTGCAAAGTCTCAATTCCTGCTACTTCATAGACAAAGGTATGTTCATCCACATCCGTAAATCGCACTTCATCTCCCTGATGCAGCGTCTTCAAGCCGCCAAAATGAGTGGCATAATTATGTGCTGCAAGGATCAGGTTATCTGCGTATACAGAACCTTGATAACGACAAGGCGCAATACGTAGATGTGGATAACTCCATTCACTGATAACTGGAAGCTTCAAACCTAAGGTTGGAAGTTCTAACACCCCAATATAATCAATGCCATGGATACGTTTCACCGGCATCTCCATCTCTGGATTGCGCATATATTCTGGCTGTTCTTCCTCCGCAGAAGTCTCCAGCATCTCCGCTTCCAGTTTCTGTAGATTTCGCTCTACTGATTCTTTTGCACGACGAGACTCGTACAGATTGTATGCAGACAGAACAATTGCTGCCACAATCAGCACGATTCCAAGTCCAATCCACAGCTTTCCTCTCCTACGCATCATGATGCGTTCCTCTGCGTCGTACCACGCCAATAATCAAACACAGCAGTCCAAGAGCAAAGAGAATCGGTACTGGCCACCATAACTGTCCTGTCTGTGGAAGTTTTGAGCTTGGTTTGGAACTTGAAGGGCTGTCAGAATCATCTTTATCGCAAACATTCGTCACAGTGAATGTTGTTCCGTCTGCTTCTACAGTTCCTTCCTGATAACCGTCCACTTTCGCTTCCGTCACTGTCCACTTGTGGTTCACGTCCAATCCCTTCCATGTATATTCCCATCTGCCGTCCTGTGGTAACGTAATTGGATCTCCGTAAGCTTCTCCATCACACACCAGCTGAATAGAAATGGTATCTGGGCGATCAGATTTGTGGCACTCATCTTTCCAGATCTTCACAACTTTGTAATCATCTACAACTGGATTCTGACCTACCTTTGCAATCGCCTGCACCTGATAGTTCCATGTATTCGTTTCAAGATTCTGCTCTGGCAATACTGCAAAAAATGGAAGGCTGTTATAGACATATCCCTCTTGCTTGATACTTGCCGCACTGATCAAATATAATCCTTTTTCTAAATTGGAAAATGTCGCTGTTCCCTGTTTGTCAGTTGTAACGGACATCCTTGGTTTTATCGTTCCATCCAAAATAATGGCACGCTCCAAAGTCTGAGCCATCGTCTCCCATGCAACATCATTTTTCCCGCGAATATCCAACTCGCTCGCATATGCTTCAAATGTTTTCGTTGGAGCCAATTCTCCGCAATCATCCATTGTAGAAACCAGATATGCATCAAACTTCATCCCCGCGATTTTTAATTCATTGCAAGAAGCTGTAATGGTAAGACTTACCGCCTGGTTCATATCAACCTTTCCTGCCGCTGCAACGTCCAGCTGCAAGAAACTTACAAGCAGACACAAACTAATCAGCAGAGGCATCCATCTTCTTTTCTTCTTCATTCGCGTCACCACCCTCTCTCTTTTTTGACCGCTTCGGAAGCAGTACAAGAATCAAAAGTATAAACAGAATCGGTGTTGCCACAATCGGTGCCACAATCAATGGATCAATTTGAATTGCATCCGATGTCACTCGCACAGATTCATCAATATTTTCAATTCGATGTCCTCGCACCAATAATCGGTGCGTATTAATTCCATATGGCGTACATGTTACCAATGTACAATAATCTTTTCCTTCTTCAATTTGCAAAGCCGCGGTATCCTGTGGCTCTACAATCAAAATCTGATCTACTTCATAGGTCAAGACCTCGTCCAACACACGCAACATAAAAATGTCCCCCTCTTCCAGCGCGTCCAGATTGGTAAATAACTTTGCACTTGGAAGGCCTCGGTGTCCAGACACTACGCAGTGACTGCTCTCTCCACCCACCGGCAAACTGGACCATTCCAGATGCCCCACTGCAATTTGGAGTGCAGACTCTTCTGTTCCGTGATAAATCGGAAGACTCACCTTAATCTCCGGAATCTCAATATATCCCATAATTCCAAGACCAGATACGTCTAACTGACTTTCATATTCTGCTTTTTCTGCATCACTCAAGAAAAAATTCGTTCCTTTTTTGGAAAGTTCTTCATTATATTTCCTGGCTTTTTCCCATATCTTTTCATATTCTTCTTGATTTAAATTGGCAACTTCCTTTGCATAGCTGGCAATCGCCTGCGTCTGATGGAAGGAATTCCAATAATCACTGAATGTGGGATAAAGTAGCAGGGACAAGCCTGCAAGAAGCAGAACAACTAGTAATATTGTCGACAGATTATTTTTCTTTTTCTTCATGCAGGATTCTCCTTGTTACTAAAATGGCTGACCATTCCATTTTTGTACGTGCCGAAGCACTTTTAAAACTGTACGCAGGAGAGAAACTCCCCTGCGTCACAGTATCATCTTATAGCATCCAGCTTATTTGCTCATGCGTCTTCTTGTGATTAATAATACAGCAGCGCCGATTACTAAGATAGAACCAAGTACGTAGAATACTGTAGTACCCATACCACCTGTAGATGGAAGTTCTGTACCAGTCTTATTGATTACATGTACACCACCATTTGTCCATGTATCATCATTAACTGTCGCATCAAGATTAGCTTTTTCGATTTTAACTTCTACACGATCAGCTAATTTGTTGAATCCTTCTGGCGCTTTTGTTTCTTCCAACCAGTATGTACCAGAGTCAAGACCTTTAATAATTACCTGTCCTGCTTTAATTGTTGCAGATCCTTTTGCATCAACACGGTATACACCTTCTGATTCTTCTACAAGTTTAATTTCATTTCCACCTGTCTGAGCATCATAAAGTTTGAATTCTGCACCTTCTAATACTTTGTCAGAAGAATCTGTTTTTACTAAATCAAACTTGTAAGTATAAGTATCTGTATGTGCATTTTCTGTTTTACTTTCATTGCCATAGCTTAACCAAGTATCGTTAGTGTTTTTATTTTCATAAATCACTGCTTTTTCATTTAATACAGCTGAGTATGTAACAACAATAACATCGTTAGGATTTACATCTGTAAAGCTAATTTCAAATGTACATCCATCTGTTAAACCTTCTGTCTTTAATGTCCAACCAGTTTCTAAGTTTACACCATTCACTGTAACTTTTACAGATTTAGGATTAAATGTTAATCCTTCACTCATCTTATCGTGAAGTACGTAGTTTGTTGGTTCACCATCTATAGCATTAATTGTTGTCTTGTAATTTACAGTATCACCGATAGATGCATCATTTTTTGCACCCCATTCTTTATTACTATTTTCCTCAACTTCTTTATCTACCGTTGGTTTTCCGTTTTTTTCTTTAATTGTAACTGTTGGATTTGTTGTATCCAAAGAGCAAACTGCACCAAGTGTAGAATCAACAAGATAGTATCCAAGGTTCAAATTTGTAAATTCAACAGTTCCAGAAGTTGCTTCCACCTGTCCCTGATTGTTGCTTAAACCTTTTGCATATGTCTTTGCTAATGCTGCAAAACCAGATGCTGATGCGCCTGTTTTCCATGTCACATATCCCTGATCATCTACTTCTACATATGTTCCTTTGATGTCTGTTCCGTTAATGAATGTAGACCAATCATCTGTTGCTTTGTAAGAATAAGCATCCTTATCTGTGTCATAACTTTCTAATTTAAGAATTTCATAAATTGTATAAGTCTGACCTTTTACTGCATTCTCGATAGTAATTTCCCCATCATCTGAGTTTGTTCCTTTCGCAGCAGTTACTGTCATTGCCATGCTAAATACCATGACCAGCGCTAACATTAAGCTAGCAAGTTTTTTCATCTTTCTCATTATTGTTTGTTCCTTTCCTTTTATTTTTGTCCTTTGTAGAACATGACTTTCATTGTTTCACATTAAAAAGACGACAACACCTCTTTCCTTTGATTCACAATTTATATACAATAGGCTCACTCTTCTGGCAGAGTCTTCTCCTATATGTATGACTTACTTTAGACTTCCGAAATCTTTCAGTGGCCACACGCGAAAGACAATCTTTCCTACCACTTGTTCTTCTGAGACGCATCCCACATCTGTATGACGTGAATCGACGGAGGTCGAACGATGGTCTCCCATACAGAAATATCGGTTGTCAGGTACTTGATACGGGAGTGTAATATTACAGTCTCCCAAAGCTTTTTCCGTCAGATATGGTTCCTCTAAGAGCGTTCCATCTACATATACGTTCCCACTCTCATCGATGTTCACCCACTGCCCTGGTCCTGCGATACATCGCTTTACAAGAATCTTGTTCCCAAGATAGAATGCAATCAAATCTCCTGCTTCGAACTCAGAACCTTTCATAGAGATTACGATATCATCTTCATTGACCGTCGGAGTCATGGATGTTCCATAAATCTGTAAAACCGGCATCCAGATTGTTGCTACAAGCACTGCGATTGCAGCTACTACAACCAGTGTGTAGATGGTGCTTCGAAGGACGGAATGGTATCGCGAGCGATATTTCACTCGTTTTAATTCTGCCTCCAACTCCTGGACGTCTGGAATCTCTACTTGCTTCTTTCCACTCATCTTCTATTTCTAGCCTCTCTCTTTTGCTGTTTTCTCACTCATACAAACATTTTAGCATTGTAATATATAATTTTCAATATTATCGTTTAAGGTTCTTCATAACGATAACGTGTAAAAAGGCAGCGGTCACACCACTGCCTTCCGTTCAAAAAAACTTGTAATCAAGCTATATCGCACATCGTTTCGACAAATTTAATCAAGTTTCTCAGCAATCGCTTTGATAAATCCTTCACTGTTTAACACCGTTGGATTTTCAAATGTTGTAATCAGCGCAAGGTCTTTTGTCATCTTGCCTTCTTCGATTGTATCAATTGTTGCCTTCTCTAACTTATCGGCAAATTCCATCAATTCGCTGTTGCCATCTAATTCTCCGCGTTTTCTGAGTGCTCCTGTCCATGCGAAGATTGTAGCCACAGAGTTTGTGGATGTCTCTTCCCCTTTCAGGTGTTTGTAATAATGACGCTGAACTGTTCCGTGTGCAGCTTCATATTCGTAATATCCTTCTGGAGATACCAGCACAGAAGTCATCATTGCAAGAGAACCAAATGCAGAAGATACCATGTCACTCATAACATCTCCGTCATAGTTCTTGCATGCCCAGATATAACCACCTTCTGATTTCATCACACGTGCCACAGCATCGTCGATCAATGTATAGAAGTATGTAATTCCGGCTTCTTCAAATTTGTCTTTGTATTCTGCATCAAAGATTTCCTGGAAAATATCTTTGAATGTATGGTCGTATTTTTTAGAAATTGTATCTTTTGTTGCAAACCAGAGATCCTGTTTTGTATCTAATGCGTAACTAAAACAACTTCTTGCAAAACTTTCGATGGAATCGTTTAAGTTGTGCATTCCCTGTGCAACTCCAGCTCCTTTGTATTCATGTACAAGTTCTCTTGTTTCTGTTCCATCTGCTGCTGTGTAAACTAACTCTACCTTACCAGCTCCTGGAATTTTCATTTCTGTGTTCTTATACACATCACCGTAAGCATGTCTTGCAATTGTAATTGGTTTCTTCCAGTTCTTGACACATGGCTCAATTCCTTTTACAACGATTGGAGCACGGAACACTGTTCCGTCTAAGATTGCACGAATTGTTCCATTCGGGCTCTTCCACATTTCTTTCAGGTCGTACTCTGTCATACGTGCCGCATTTGGAGTAATTGTTGCACATTTTACAGCAACTTTATACTTCTTTGTTGCATTGGCAGAATCAATCGTAACCTGGTCATTTGTTTCGTTTCTATGCTCTAATCCAAGATCGTAGTACTCTGTGTTTAATTCCACGTACGGTTCCAGAAGATTCTCTTTAATCATCTTCCAGAGAATTCGTGTCATTTCATCTCCGTCCATCTCTACGATTGGTGTTGTCATTTTAATTTTAGCCATCTTTCTGTCCTCCCTGTTCTAATAAAGTTTTGCTCCGATTTCTCTTGGGCGGAATCCTTCGTCTTCCAGTGCTTTTAAGATTTCTTCTTTATGCTCTGTTCCAAATGCTTCCATTGTGATACGAAGTTCCACTGCTGCATTACGGTTCGTACTTACAAACTGGTTGTGATCCAGTTTAATAACGTTACCCTGCGCATTTGCAATTGTAGAGGCAACTCTTACAAGTTCACCTGCTTTATCTGGGAGAAGAACAGATACAGAGAAGATTCTGTCTCTCTGGATCAATCCATGCTGCACGATAGAAGACATTGTAATAACGTCCATGTTACCGCCGCTCAGTACTGCAACTGCTTTCTTTCCTTTCAGGTCAAGCTGTTTCAAAGCAGCCACTGTCAAAAGTCCAGAATTTTCTACTACCATCTTATGGTTTTCAACCATATCAAGGAAAGCACCAATCAGTTCTTCGTCCTGAACTAAGATCATGCTGTCTACATTTTCTTTCGCATATGGATATACTTTATCTCCAATTCGTTTTACTGCAGTACCATCTGCAATTGTATTGGCACTTGGAAGTGTCACTGGTTCTCCACATTCGAATGCAGATGTCATACTTGCTGCTGCCGCTGGCTCTACTCCGATTACTTTAATCTTTGGATTTAACATTTTTGCAAGTGTAGATACCCCTGTGATCAGTCCGCCACCACCAACTGGCACGAGAATATAATCTACTGTTGGAAGTTCCTGAACGATTTCCATTGCAATTGTTCCCTGTCCAGTTGCAACGTCCAGATCGTTAAATGGATGTACAAATGTCATTCCTTTTTCTTCTGCGATTTTCATAGCGTATTCGCAAGCATCATCATACACATCTCCGTGAAGAATTACTTCTGCACCATAACTCTTTGTACGGTTCACTTTAATCAGTGGTGTAACTGTTGGCATTACAACCGTTGCTTTGCAACCAAACTTCTGTGCCGCATAAGCAACACCCTGCGCATGGTTTCCTGCAGAAGCTGTAATCAATCCTCTTTCTCGTTCTTCTTCTGACAATGTGCTGATCTTGTAGTAAGCACCACGCACTTTGTAAGCACCTGTATACTGCATATTTTCAGGTTTCAGATAAATCTTTCCGCCTGTCTGTTTGCTCAAATACTCACTGTACACCAACTTTGTTGGGAGTGTCACGTTTTTTACAATTTCGCTGGCCTGCTCAAAATTTTCAAGTTTCAACATATGCTTTCCTCCTCTGTTGCTTTCTTTATTCCTTCGTAAACAGTGCATTTACAAATGTATCTGCATCGAATTTCTGTAAATCGTCGATGGTCTCACCTACGCCAATGTATTTCACCGGAATGCCAAGTTCTGCCTGAATTGCAACTGCAATTCCACCCTTTGCTGTCCCGTCCATCTTCGTAAGAACGATACCCGTAATATCTGCAACGTCATTGAATTCTTTTGCCTGTGCAAGTGCATTCTGTCCAGTCGTAGCATCGAGAACAACCAACGTTTCTCTGAAAGCATCTGGATATTCACGATCGATGATGCGATTCATCTTTTTCAATTCTTCCATCAGGTTCTTCTTATTGTGAAGACGTCCTGCGGTATCTACGATCAATGTGTCTGCATGTCTTGCCTTAGCAGCCGCAACTGCGTCGTACACAACTGATGCTGGATCAGAGCCTTCCTGACCACCGATCAGTTCTGCCTGTGAACGATTCGCCCATTCGCGAAGTTGTTCTCCAGCAGCTGCACGGAATGTATCCGCTGCTGCCAGAACGACTTTTTTATTCTCAGCACGAAGTTTTCCAGCCAACTTCCCAATGGTTGTTGTTTTTCCAACTCCGTTTACGCCAATTACCATAACTACAGACTGCTTTTCTTCAAATTCGTAAGCTGTCTCGCCGATATTCATCTGCTCTTTGATGCTCTCAATCAGAATCTGACGGCAATCTGCTGGTTCTTTGATATGTCTTTCTTTTACTTTTGCTTTCAGATCATCCAAAATGTCGTACGTTGCCTGTACGCCAAGGTCTCCCATGATGAGTACTTCTTCTAGTTCTTCATAGAAGTCATCATCAATGTTGGAAAATCCGTGAAAAATCCCATCGATTCCAGACACAATATTGTCTCTGGTTTTATTGAGGCCCGCAACTAAGCGCCCCCAAAGTCCTTTTCCTTCTGCCATAGCTTCCTCCTATTTATCCAGTTCGTCCTCTAAGAGACTCACTGATACCAGCGTTGATACACCTTTCTCCTGCATCGTGATTCCGTACAGTCGATCAGCTGCAGTCATCGTTCCGCGTCGGTGTGTAATCACAATAAACTGTGTGTTTTCTGTCAGCTTGTGTAAGTACTGTGCAAAACGAACAACGTTATTGTCATCCAGCGCAGCCTCAATTTCGTCCAGCAGACAGAACGGAGATGGTTTCAGATTCTGAATTGCAAACAGGAGCGCAATCGCTGTCAATGCTTTCTCTCCACCGGACAACTGCATCATATTCTGCAGTTTCTTTCCTGGTGGCTGTGCAATGATACGAATTCCTGCTTCCAGAATGTCTTCGTCTTCCATCAGTTCCAATGTTCCCTTTCCGCCGCCAAACAGCTCTTTAAATACGCTGTCAAACTCTTCGGAAATACGTGCGAACTGTTCTTTAAACTGCTTTCTCATCGCCGCATCCAGTTCATCGATAATCTGTACCAGCGTTGCTTCTGCTGTTACAAGATCATCATGCTGGGTTTTCAAAAATTCATAGCGTTCTGATACATTTTTATAATCTTCAATCGCATTTACATTTACAGAACCAAGTCCACGAATCTCACTCTTCAATTCCTGGATTCGTTTCTTCATCTTAGAAAGATCTGTCAGATTCTCATCACGAATTTCAAGTGCTGCACTGTAGGTCAGTTCATATTCTTCCCACATGTAATTGATCTGTTTGTCAGACGCTTCTTCATAATTCTCTCTCTGGTTTTCCAAACGGAACACTTCCTTGTCTAGATCAGACATATGCTTGGATAAATGTTCTCGTTCTTCCAAAAATGATTTATGCTTCAAGGTCAGATCTTCGCGTTCCTTCTTGAAATGTTCAATTTCTTCGCGAATCTCTGCAAATAATTCTTTGGAGTCTTCAATGGTTTCTTTCAGTTCAATAATCTGAGTTTCTTTATCCTCGATTTCTTTTGAAGTTCCACCTTTGTTTACTTCCAGTTCTTTGATTTCTTCCTGGAATTTCTTTGTCTCTTCCTGAATACGTGTTACATTCTCCACGATGAAATTGTATTTATGTTCCAGACCGGCACATGCCAAATGTACTTCTTCTGAGTGCTTCTGCTTTTCTGCTTCCACCTCTCGTTCCTGTTCCAGAGATACTTGTTCTTTTTCAATCTTATTGTTCAGTTCCTGCTCCAGATATTCGGATGTCTCAAGTTCCACCTGAATAGAATCCTGATTATCAGCGATTTCACTAGTCTGACGATCCAGTTCCTGCGCTTCTCTTCGGATATCCTCTGAAAGTTCTTTTGCAGAGCGCATTCTTGCTCTTGCCTGATCCATATTCATCTTCGCAGTATTCTGAATGACATAAGATTTCTGAAGTTCTTCCTTCAGTTCTTCAATATAATCATAGTAGCCTGTTCGCTCTGTACGGAGTGCATCTGATTCCAATTCCAATGCATCCATCTCTGCCTTTAATTTCACAACTGTTTTCTGAAGTTCTTCAATTTCACGTCTTCGGCTTAACAGATTGCTGGAGTTTTTGAATGCACCACCGGTCATGGATCCACCTGGGTTAATCAATTCACCTTCCAACGTTACGATACGCAGAGACTGACGATATTTTTTCGCAATCGCAATTCCTGTATCAATATGATCGACTACCAGTGTTTTTCCAAGCAGTGAATCTGCCAGTTCACGGTACTTATCTTCTACTCTAACCAACGTATTGGCAGTTCCAATGACTCCTGCCTCTTTCATTGCCTCTGGCTTACTGATGCCGCCAAATGCCTTTACACTTGTCAATGGAAGAAATGTAGCACGTCCGAATTTGTTCTGCTTCAGGAACTGAATCATTCGCTTCGCTGTTGCTTCATCGGAAGTAACAATATTCTGAATGCTTCCACCCAGTGCGGTTTCAATAGCAATCTCATATTTCTTATCTACTTTAATTAAGTCAGCAACAACACCAAGCAGCCCTTTTTCCTTCTGGCGATTATCCATAACCTTGCGGATACTATTTCCATAGCCATCGTAGCGTTCTGTAATGTTCTTGAGAGACTCTAATCTAGACTGTTCTCTGTGGTAAGCAGTCTGTCCCACGCGGAACTGCTCCGTCTGCTTGGAAAGAGTTGCCTGAATCTTCTTAATCTTGTTGTCATAGAGGGTCTGTTCCTCTGTTAAACGTAAAATTTCATCGGATGCATCTTTTAATTCTTTCTCGAATTTTCCAAGTTTTTCTATCTGTGCTTCTGCTTCCTTTTCTGCTTCAATGATTCTCTGATTCAACTGGCTCTTTCGCACCTGAATCTGTTCTAACATCGTATCATACTTCTGAATCTTCGCCTTTGTAGAAGCACGATTGTTCAAAAGTTCAATAATTTCTTCTTTCTCACGATCGATAGTTGTAGACAGAGCCGCAATTCTTGACTGCACTGCAATCAATTCATCCTTCGCCTGCTGTTCTCTTTGACGACCTTCCTCCAGTTCTTTCTGAATCACTGCCTGATCTTTCGTCAATGTCTCCAACTGCTTCTCGCGATCAGCAATCTCACGGTCAATCGTATTCGCACGCTGCTCATAATGTTCATCATTCATACGTGCACTATGAATCTGCTCTTTCAAAAGTGCAATCTGGTTTTCCAGCTGCTGTTTTAACATTGTAGTCTCATTGAGTTGGTTTTTGGACTTCTCAATAGAGTTCTCGATCAGTTCTACCTGATCTTCCACAGATTCATATTCTTTTTTCATCTCTTCGTATTTTTCTTTTGCTTCGTCTAACTCCTCATGCGTGTTGACAAGCTTTCCTTCAACCTGTTCGATCTGCTCTTTCAAACGTGCCGTCTCCAACAGGAACATATTAATATCATATGTTTTCAGTTCTTCTTTTTTACGAAGGTAAATTCTGGCTGCTTCGGACTGTTTCTCCAAAGGGCCAATCTGTTTTTCTAATTCTGCAAGGATATCGTTCACGCGCAGAAGATTCTGTCGTTCATCTTCCAGCTTCTTCACAGACATACTCTTACGGCGTTTAAACTTTACAATTCCAGCCGCTTCGTCAAAAAGTTCTCGACGTTCCTCTGGCTTTCCACTCAGAATCTTGTCAATCTGTCCCTGTCCAATGATAGAATATCCTTCTTTTCCGATACCTGTGTCATAGAAAAGTTCATTCACATCTTTCAATCGACAGCTGCTTCCATTGATCAAATATTCACTTTCACCGGAACGATACAATTTTCTCGCCACAGTGACTTCTTTATAATCAATCGGCAGTTGATGATCTGAGTTATCCAGTGTAATTGCCACCGAAGCATAACTTAACGGCTTACGGTTCTCTGTCCCAGAGAAAATGACATCCTGCATGCTCCCACCACGAAGCTGCTTCACTCTCTGTTCTCCGAGAACCCAGCGGACTGCATCTGCAACATTACTCTTTCCACTTCCGTTCGGTCCTACGATTCCCGTAATCCCATTATGGAAGTCAAAACGTATCTTGTGTGCAAATGACTTGAATCCCTGTATCTCTATACACTTTAAATACATACTGCACCTACTTTATATTCTTCTTGTGGAGCTCCAGAATGCTTCGATATGCTGCTTCCTGCTCCGCTGCTTTTTTGGTACGTCCAGAACCAACTCCATACTGTTCTTCTCCGATCAGCAGGGCTACGGTAAATAATTTGTCATGGTCCGGTCCTTCTTCTCCAATCAATCGATAACTAATGACTTCTTTAAAATGAGCCTGCACGATTTCCTGAAGGATAGTCTTGCTATCATAAAAGAGCTTTTTGTTCTCTAAATCCTTCAAAATAAACTTGTGAATGAACTCTTTTGCACTAGCAAAACCACCATCAATATAAATAGCACCAATCAGTGCTTCCATTGCATCTGACGTAATGGATGCTCTTTTTCTTCCTCCAGTAGCGTCTTCCCCTTTTCCAAGAAGAAGATAGTCTCCTAACTGGATATCCTGTGCACAGAAAGCTAACGCTGGTTCACAGACCATACTTGCTCTTGTCTTTGTCAACTCACCTTCTGGCATCTTCTGATTCTCATAAAAAAGGAATTCACTGGAAGTCAGTTCCAACACTGCATCTCCTAAAAATTCCAAACGTTCATTACATTCATACTTGGGCAAATGCTTTTCATTCGCATAAGAACTGTGCAGCATTGCCTTTTTTAATAATTGGAAATTTTTGAATTTGTATCCAATTTTCTGTTCAAGTTCTTTTAAATCTCTATTCATATTCCCTATGCCTCATAAAACGAAAAAGCCCAGGGGGCTTTTTCGTTCATATGCCTATACTTATTAATTATTTGTTGCGTTCTTAATCTGTTCAACAGCATCGCCAACTGTTGCGATTTCATCTGCAGCATCATTATCAATTTCAATATCAAATGTTTCTTCTATGCCCATGATAATCTGGAAAATATCCAGAGAATCTGCACCAAGATCATCTACAAAGGTAGAATCCATCTTAATCTCTGCCTCATCAATATTTAATACATCTGCGATAATTTGGCGTATTTTTTCAAATTCCATACCAGGTTCTCCTCTCTAATTTCAATAGACTTTATTATTCAGCGGCTTCTTCCGCTTGAATGCTTGCTCTGATTTTTTCTGTGATCTTCTGTTCCTTGAATGTCTTACACTGAAGAATCGTGTTGCAAATTTCCTTTTCTTTGGCACTTCCGTGTGTCTTTACAACTAATCCGTTCAGTCCAAGCAGTGGTGCTCCACCATGTTCACTCACATCAAAGCTCTTTAACGTGCTCTTCAAAGCTGGTTTTATAAGAAGCGCTCCTATCTTTGTTCGAAGCGAAGACATGAAAGTCTCTTTCATCTTACCTATCAGAACTGCACCGACTCCTTCAAACATCTTGAGTACAACATTTCCAACAAAGGCCTCGCACACAGCGACATCTGCGTATCCATATGGAATGTCTCTTGCTTCCACACTACCAATGAAGTTCACATCTTCTAACTCTTTCATCAGTGGGAAGGTCTCCTTCACAAGCGCATTCCCTTTTTCTTCTTCTGCACCGATATTCACAAGCCCAACTTTTGGATTCTTCACGCCCATGACATGTTCCATATAAATGGAACCCATCTTGGCAAACTGTACAAGATGTGCTGGTCTGGCATCTACGTTCGCTCCACTATCCAGTAAAAGCATCACACCCTTAGCTGTTGGCATCAATGGTGCAAATGGTGCACGTTCTACTCCCTTGATTCTTCCAACGATTACCTGACCGCCGACAAGAACTGCTCCGGAACTTCCCGCTGTCACAAAAGCATCCGCTTTTCCTTCCTTTACCAGTTTCAGACCAACTACCATAGAAGAATCTTTTTTTCTACGGATTGCATTCACAGGTGCTTCTGCAGTCTCAATCACTTCTGTCGCATTCACGATCTCGATCTGCTCTCCTGTATAATGATGCTTTTCTAATTCTTCTTTTAAGATGTCTTCTTTTCCTACAAGGTACACGAAAATATTCTTTTCTTTTGCTACTGCACTTATGGCACCTTTTACAATCTCACCTGGAGCATTGTCTCCACCCATAGCGTCAAGTGCAACTTTTGTTACTTCTGTCATTCTAACTCCTCCTAGCGCTACTAGGATAATTCTACTAAACCTTTTCTTAAAAATCAATATATTTATCGTCAACAGCGCAAATTTGCATTACCGCTTTAATTGAAAAAAGGACTTTCAGATATCTGAAAGTCCTTAAACACAAGGTTAATTACTAATTAATCCTGAGCAATGATTTCTTTTTTGTTGTAGCTTCCACAAGCCTTGCAAACTCTGTGAGGCATCATTAATTCACCGCACTTGCTGCATTTTACAAGATTTGGAGCGCTCATTTTCCAATTAGCTCTTCTTTTATCTCTTCTTGCTTTAGAAGATTTATTCTTTGGA
>CAZPZR010000014.1:0-35867 GCA_964591105.1 uncultured Lachnospiraceae bacterium
CCGTGTCTTGCTTCGTCTTTTGCCATTTCGTGTACTGTGTCATGGATTGCATCAAGGTTTGCTTCTTTTGCGCGTTTTGCAAGATCAAATTTTCCTGCTGTTGCACCGTTTTCAGCATCAACTCTCATTTCGAGGTTTTTCTTTGTGCTGTCTGTTACAACTTCTCCGAGAAGTTCAGCGAATTTTGCAGCGTGTTCTGCTTCTTCCCAAGCAGCTTTTTCCCAGTATAATCCGATTTCTGGATATCCTTCTCTGTGAGCAACTCTTGCCATTGCAAGGTACATACCTACTTCAGAACATTCTCCTTCGAAGTTTGCTCTAAGATCTGCAAGGATGTCTTCACTCACGCCTTTTGCAACACCTACAACGTGTTCAGCAGCCCATTCTCTTTCACCTGTCTGCTCAGCAAATTTATCAGCTCCTACATGACATACTGGACATTCAGCTGGTGCAGCGTCTCCTTCGTGAACATAACCACATACTGTACATACAAATTTTTTCATAATGTTTCTCTCCTTTATTTTAAATATTTTTATTCCGTATCATAAAAATTCCTACTAACGTCAACGTATCATATGAATTTTAGATTGTCAATTATTTCTATTATTAGTTTCTCTTAGTTTTCTTTTTTCATACATTCGGAACAGGTTCCGTAAAAAAGTGTGCTGTGCGACTCGATGATTCCATCAAAATGTTCGCTGGCTGTTTGATTTACCTGTTCAAAATAGCTGGCATCCAGCTCAAGATCCATGACTTTCCCACAGGATGTGCATGCGACATGGTAATGTGGCGCTGTACGTCCATCGAAGCGATCACCACCGTAAGCGGTTGTAATCTTAATTGCCTCCCCGATATCTGCGAGTAAATTCAAATTGCGATATACGGTTCCTAAGCTGATGCGTGGGAATTCTTCTCGCACATGTAGATACACGGTATCAGCGGTAGGATGTTCTGTGGTGCTCATTAAGTACTCTTTGATGGATTCGCGTTGTCTACTGTACTTTAGATTAGCCATATGTGCCCTCCTTTTAATAATGATAATAATTACTATAATTAGTATATTCGATAAAATTCGAATTGTCAATCATATTTTGTAAGAATTTGCAAAACGATTCTCAGGTGCAGTGTCTTGACTTTCCAATGCTCAATGTTATAATACCCCTGTAACAATTCTGTAACATTTACAAAAGATAAGAAAACATAAACGGATTTGAAGGAGGTTGTTTATGGATTCTATTCTTAAGAAAGGGTTGTTCCTGGTTACCTTGTCAGGTACTTTAACAGCATGTCCAGTTCCGGCACAGGCTCATTGCGAAGACGTGGAAGCTGATTTACCGGGAATTGAAGAAGTACTGGATGAATGCTATTCGGCAGATGGTGAGTTCGAAATTGAAAATGATTTTGAGATAACAGACGAGGGTGAGTATTCAAATATAGCATTTGCCGATGTAGAAACATTTCTTTATATAAGAAGGGAACCTACGAAGGAAAGTGAGTGGGTTGGAAAGTTATATCCGGGTGATGCCGCAAATATTGTCGGGCCATTGGAAGCATGGACAAAAGTTGAGTCCGGATCTGTCACAGGTTATGTGTATTCGTACTATATTGCTGTAGGAGAAGAAGCAGAGCGGAAAGCGCAGGAAATTGTGGATGAAGCGGAAGAATTTTCCTATGCAGAATCCAGAGAAGAAGAACAGGAACGTTTGGAAAAAGCGGGTACACAAGGGCAGCAGATTGTAGATTATGCGTGTCAATTTATCGGAAATCCTTATGTATGGGGTGGAACGAGCCTGACCAATGGTGCTGACTGTTCGGGATTTGTGCAATCGGTATTTGCAGAGTTTGGTGTAAATCTTCCAAGAACTTCTGGAGAAATGCGTTCTGTTGGAACAGAAGTGAACTATGAAAATGCATTGTCGGGGGATATTATATGTTATGATGGACATGTCGGAATATATATGAGAGATGGACAAATTGTAAATGCAATTAATAGCAGACGTGGAATTGGGGTATTATCTGCCACATATTCTACGATTTTAACGGTTCGAAGATTGATTTAAGTGGAGAGTCTCGAGGGAAACCTCGGGACTTTTTGCATCTTACTTTGAGGATTACTTTGGTATACAAAATGTACAAAAATGTCAAATTTTGTAAAAATGTTTAAAATTGACTTATCCAAGTTTTCCACATTCAAAATCGAAAAAAAGGTGGAAAAATGGATGTTTTCCAAAAGTTTTCCACATTATCCACATTGAAAGACAAAAATTTGGGGGATTATTTTAGGGTAAAGAAAGAACGAATGTTTTGTGAAGTTGTAATAAAAATCGCTTTTTGTCGAAAAAAGAGGAAAATGATATTGACTTTTAAGGATTCAAATATTAAGAATAAATTCATTTAAAATGTTTACACAATTGAAAAAAGCGACTATAATAAGAACATTGAAGTGAAAAAGGAGGTGTCGCAAATGACATACGTTACAAAAGACATGACTTTTGGAGAACTTCTTGGACAGTATTATGAAAAATGTCCAAAGATTGTTGAAGTTCTTATGGAAGCTGGTATGGGATGTATCGGATGCCCACACTCTCAGATGGAAGCTATCGAAGATGGCGCTATGGGACATGGAATCGACCCTGATTTGTTAGTTGCTAAGTTGAATGCAACACTTACAGCTGAATTGGGTGAATAATAGAAAGGGAGTATCACAAAATGACTGATGAATCAGTTGTGGAGTGGTACTCCTTTCTTTTTATTTACATATTCACTTTAGAGTAGGGGATATAAAATAAGCAGAATTATAAAAATATAGAAAATGGACAGTCATGATTGACTGTCCATTATTGTCAAAGTATTAAATTGTGGATAATAACTGTACTGCATCCTGAGGTACGAGTGCTTCGCAGTGTTCCTCAAGAAATGCGAGTGCCATACCAGATACTCGTTCCATGGTTCCGTATTCTGTCAGCATGTTGCAGATTCGATTAAAATCCTTTTTGGAATAATCGGACTGGGTCAGTGCAAGAATATAAATATCAGAAGCATGATCCTTATATAAGGTGTTGGAACCGGAATACATATTTTTTAAAAAGTGTACAGCTTGAAGTACGTGATCCATCGTTGCAAATGAAAATAAACGAACAGAAGAACCGATAGATTCTTCTTCCTCTTTTTCTTCTTCTGCATGCTCAGGCTGTGCGTCAGCTTTTTCGTTATCCTTTTCCTTATCTGTATTGAATTTCTCTTTTAATTTATCAAATAATTTTAAAAGAGATTCAGAGCCTTCTAATTTATTCGATGTTTCCTTTGATTTTTTATGATTGTCATCGTCAGTAGATGGAGCAAACTTGGAAAAGCGTGCATCCAGTTCGTCTGGATTTTCAACTTTAGTAATTATCAGCACAATAGAATCAGAAGAAGATGGAATTGCCTCAATCATCAGTGGCATATTCTCAGCTTCAAATCCAAATTCAAACGCTGCCTGTTGCATCATATCGTGGAAAAGTGACTTCGCTTTTTCGGTTCCATAAGCCAGTTCGCTTAGTTGCAACTGGCGTTCTGCCAAATCGGCATGTGTAAGAGTACAGCGAATTTGATTATCGTTGATCTTCTCAATTTTCATAAATATCACTTCTTTCTCTACTTTAGTATAGCATAGAAAACATGAGAGGTTCAATAAAATATAAATAAAAAGTGCTTGCCATTACAAAATCTGTCGGATATAATGACCTTACGAGAGGATAGTTTTCCCAGATAGCTACGTTCTTAGCACAAAGGAGGGAAGATTTTCGAATTTATTATTTCTCAATGTAAGATCTATAATTAAAGTCAGTTTGGTAAAATCCAATTGAAAAAAAGTTCCAATATTAACATCATGCGAATATCAGTGTGTGCAATTTCGTGCACAAAGTTTCACAGAAAAAAAGTAACATAATAACGTTTATGACAATGCAAAGACTATCTTCTTAGTATAAAGACATGCATGTTGAGTACAATGTATCACAGACACTTCCTTTTTGGCTCAGTAAATATGCATGGCTGTAGTTATCATTTCTAAATGCATTGAGAAGGAGGAAAATATGGGTGACCATCCAGAGCAGAACGCTCAGTGCCTGTATACAGAATTAACCGATTTTGAAAGAAAGGGAATAGACATTTCACTGAATGGGTGGCCCGCGAGTCCTATGCAGATTGTACAAGCTCATTTGATGCGGGAAGATATTAGCTATATGCGTGATTATATGATGAATGATGACGGAGATGTCAAAGAAGTGGGATTCTATGGTGTAAAAATATAAAATAAGGAATTGTAAATCCCCTCAATTTATCACATATTGTCGAAATTATTAATGACGGAATACAGAGCTTTTGCTATAATGAAACGAGTAGGAGGTGCAGCATGGAAGAAAAAGAAGTAAGAAGCCGCACAACAAGAACTCGGATATCAAGGGAAAATCAGTCAGAAAGACCGGCGAGAAGCCAGGCCGAGAGACTTGTAAGAAGTCAGACAGAGAAGAATACAAGATCTGGTATAAAGAGAAATGTACGTGAAGGTGCCAGAAGACCGGAAAATCGGGAAAGAGTTTATACGGGGGAATCTGCCAGAAGACCTGTACGAGAAGACGGGATAAGAACACGTGCAGCACAAGGACAGAATGGGCGAAAACCTGTGAGGAGACGCAGACAGTCAAAGAAGAAGAGACAGCAGATTTTGTTCTTGAAGACACTGATACTGGGAGTACTGTTAATTTCCGTATTGGCAGGTGCACTTTTTTGGAAGAAGTACAGCCCTTCCAAGGAAATTGCGAATAAGAATGAATATTATGGAATAGAAAAAGAAGGACAAGTTGGAGTTACAGTAAATTATCAAGTTGTAGAACCACAGGGAATGATCGCTGATGGGAAAACTTATGTCCAGTATGAAGTTGTAAGAGATTACATTAATAGTAGATTCTATTGGGATCCGAACGAGAATATCCTTCTCTATACATTGCCAAATGATACAGTATCTGTTTCCGTTGGAAGCAAAGAGTACTCAATATCTAAGGAAAAGAAAAGCGAAGATTACGTTATTTTAAAAACAGAAGGAAGCACAGCGTATATTGCACTTGATTTTGTTCAGCAGTATACGGACATGGAATACGAAGTATTTGACGATCCAAAACATGTCGTTATCGTAAGTGACTGGAGTGAACAGTCTGTTGCGGCTGTCAAAAAAGACAGCGAAGTCCGCTATCGTGGTGGAGTAAAGAGTCCAATTCTGACAGAAGTTAAGAAGAAGGATGAAGTGGTTATCCTTGAAGATGAAGAAAATTGGAAGAAAGTGTGTACATCCGATGGATATGTTGGATATATCAAGAAGAGCGCACTTCGAAAGACTGAGAAAAAGTCATACAGCAGAGATTTTCAGGAGCAGGAATATAGTAATATTCAGAAAGACTACGTGATCAACATGGCATGGCACAACGTAACGAATACGACAGCAAATGACACGGTATTGCAGCGCATCGCAGAGTCTAAGGGACTTACAACGATTGCACCAACATGGTATCATGTGGCAAATACAAGTGGGGAATTGTCATCCATTTCATCATCAGATTATGTAAATTATGCACATCAGTCTAACATTGAAGTATGGGCAACAGTAAGAGATTTTGACGGAGGAATCAACTCTTATGACGAATCTTACGAATTGCTTAGCAAGACGTCAAACAGAGAAAGCCTGATTAATCAGTTGATTGCAGATGCAGTAAAAACTGGAATTGATGGAATCAATGTTGACTTTGAAAAGATTTCAAACGAATGTGGCGAACATTACATCCAATTTATTAGGGAATTATCCGTAAGATGCAGACAGAACGGACTTGTATTGTCTGTAGACAATTATGTTCCAAAGGGTTATAACATGCAATATGACCGAAAAGAACAAGGTATTGTAGCGGACTATGTAATTATCATGGGATATGATGAATATTTTGCAGGTTCTCCAGTAGCGGGACCAGTTTCTTCTTACAATTATGTCAAAGAAGGAATCGAGGAGACTTTAAAAGAAGTACCAGCAGAAAAAGTAATTAGTGGAATTCCATTTTTCACAAGATTATGGGCAGAAACACCGAAAACTGCAGAAGAGCTGGCAGAAGCAGCCGGCACAGATGAAGAACAGTATACGACGAATGTAGAAAGTGATGCACTTGGTATGTCTGCAGCGGCGGCAGTTGTAGAAGATGCAGGCGCAGAGCTTACGTGGGATGATACTGTGCAGCAGGATTTTGCAACGTGGACAGTGGATGATACAACATACAAGATTTGGCTGGAAAACGAAAAGTCAATCGAGCCAAAATTAAAACTCATGAAAGAGCATAAGCTCGCGGGTACAGCGGCATGGGCGCTGGGACAGGAAACAAAAGAAACCTGGGAACTGATCTTAAAATACGCAAATTAATAAAATGCCTCCGGCAGTCATATATTTAGATAATATCGGCTGTCTGGAGGTATTTTTTTGCGTGATAAAATTGAATTTATTGTGCTTGTTCTTGTGATTCTTGGATTATTGACGTTGAATAGAAATATTTGGAGGACAACTGCTTCGAATCAGGCAAACAAGGGGAACTATACGGTTGTATTGGATGCGGGGCATGGCGGTGAGGATCCGGGAAAAGTTGGAATTAACGGGGCAAAGGAAAAAGATATTAATCTTGCGGTTGCCAAAAGAGTAAAGAAATATCTGGAAAATCAGAAGATTACCGTGTATATGACGCGAGAAGAAGATTGTATGTTGGCAGAGCCGGGAAGTACGAATAAGAAAGTGGAAGATATGAAGGCGAGGGTGGAGCTGATCAATGATTCACAAGCGAATCTCGCAGTTAGCATTCATCAGAATAGCTATCAGGAAGAAGTAGTAAAGGGAGCACAAGTTTTTTATTACTCACATTCGCAGGAAGGTGAAAAAGACGCGATAATTATGCAGAATGCATTGCTGGAATTAGATGCATCCAATACACGTAAGGCAAAAGAAAATGATACATACTACATTTTAAAACGTACTGAGATTCCAACAATCATTGTAGAATGTGGATTTTTGAGTAATCAGGAGGAAGCAGATCTTCTCGTGACAGAGGCATATCAGGAAGCCGTGGCAAAATCAATTGTGAAGGGAATCATAACTTGTTTCGAAGATTAGAGTGTAGTATAATGGGACACATGGAAACGATAATTAAAAAAATGGATGAGAGAAAATTGAATAACGATGTCATAGAGACTGCTGGAAAAATATTGAGAAATGGCGGTTTGGTAGCATTCCCAACAGAGACTGTATATGGTCTGGGAGCAGATGCGCTGAACGAAAAAGCAGCGGAAAAAATATACGCAGCGAAGGGTAGACCTTCAGATAATCCGCTGATTATACACATTACAAATATGCAAGATTTGGAAAAAATTGCAGAGATTATTCCAGAAGTTGCGGTGAAGGTTGCAGAAAAGTATTGGCCAGGACCGTTGACAATGATTTTTGAAAAAAGTGATGCTGTTCCATATGGAACAACTGGAGGATTAGAAACCGTGGCTGTGCGTATGCCAGACCATGAAGTTGCAAGAGCTGTTATCGATGCAGGGGGAGGATTTATCGCAGCGCCAAGTGCAAATACATCTGGTCGTCCAAGTCCAACAAAAGCGCAGCACGTAGAAGAAGATTTGTCAGGAAAGATCGATATGATCGTAGATGGTGGAGACGTAGAAATCGGCGTAGAATCTACCATTCTTGATATGACAGTTACACCACCAATGATTCTCAGACCGGGGGCAATTACGAAAGAAATGCTTACGGACTTGATTGGAGAAGTAACGGTGGATAAGGCGCTGATTTCAGCAAACAGTGAAGAAGCACCAAAGGCACCAGGAATGAAGTATCGTCATTATGCACCCAAAGCAGACCTGAGTGTAGTAGAAGGACCAATGGCACTGGTAATACCAGCAATCAATCAGATGGCTTCCCAACGTGTATCACAGGGATATAAGGTGGGAATCATCGGAACAGAAGAGACTTTGGATAAGTATCAGTATGGAATTGTGAAGTCTATTGGAACAAGAGAGGATGAATCAACGATTGCCAATAATCTGTATGCAATTCTTCGAGAGTTTGACAGCGAAGAAGTAGACTACATTTATAGCGAATCGTTTGCGACAGGTGGAATCGGAAGCGCAATTATGAATCGACTTTTGAAAGCAGCTGGTCACAGTGTGATTCACGTATAATAAGAAAATGGATTGTGTCTGATGCCATGAAATGGAGGAAAATGTATGGGATGCAAGAGAGAAGATTATATTAGTTGGGACGAATATTTTATGGGAGTAGCAATGCTTTCCGGAAAACGTTCCAAAGATCCGAATACGCAGGTAGGCTGTTGTATCGTCAGTCAGGATAATAAGATTCTTTCTATGGGATATAACGGATTGCCAATGGGATGCTCAGATGATGAATTCCCATGGGAAAGAGAAGGGGAAGACCCTTTGAAGACGAAGTATGTATATACAGTTCACAGCGAGCTGAATGCAATCTTGAATTACCGTGGAGGTAGTTTGGAAGGAGCGAAGCTTTATGTGTCTTTGTTCCCATGCAACGAATGTGCGAAAGCAATCATTCAAAGCGGAATCAAAGAAGTAATTTACGACTGTAACAAATATGCAGATACCTCCGCTGTAAAAGCATCTATGCGAATGTTTGACGCAGCAGGAGTTCAATACCATCAGTATCATCGAACAAATAGAAAAATTGAGATCGAATTATAAGAAAGAACACCTGATAAGAACCACTGTGTGGGAACTTGTCAGGTGTTTTTAGTTTTGAAGTGAAAGGAGAAATGGAGATGTCAAAAAGAGGTTTTGAACTAATTTTAAATTTTTTTGTGCGGGTAATTGTAGGAATTACGTTGATTTTCTTTGTGAATCAGTTTTTGATTGAGAAAAATATGGAATCAAATGTTGGAATTAACCCGGTTACGATGATTACTTCGGGAACTTTAGGTGTTCCGGGAGTGACATTATTGTATGGAATTTCATTCTACCATAGCGGATTTGGAAATATGTAAAATACTACAAAATTTTATTGTTTTTCTGTAGCACAACTTTGTTAGACTTTAACAAAGTTTGTGTTTTTGAAAAAATGGGGATGGACAGCGTGGGAGCACAGCGTTATAATCGTCCTACAAGTTGAATCTGAAACTTGTATCTGATTGTTTAACTCTATAGTTTATAGATCTTATTTTAAATTCTATGCCCGTTCGGCATAAGAATCGCATGAAAAGTGAAAAGATAATACGTATGGCAATGGAACATGACAGGAGGGATACTATGTGAATGTAAAAAGACTAGTAATCTGTGACTGTGAAGATGGATATGCAAAGGCGTTGGCATTGTATTTGATGGGGAGAAAGGAACTATCTCTAGAAGTACAAGTATGCAGCAGTATTTCCCATGTTATAGCCGCAGAAGAAGAAGGAGGAATAGACGTTTTACTCATATCAGAAAACTATGAATTGAGTGAACGGAGAAGAGTAGAAGCAAAGAAAATATTTGTACTGACTGCAGGAAATTTAAGAGAGAAAGATGAAAAAGAGCAACCGCTTTACAAATATCAATCGGGGGAAAAGATTCTGACGGAACTTTGCAGGCAATGTGAGGAACTACAGAATGGAACTGCAGGATATCGAGGAACTGGAATTGAAAAGGAAAGCCGGATTATTGGAGTGTTTTCACCAGTGCATCGAATTGGGAAGACTACCTATGCGTTGCGATTAGGCGAACGACTGGCGGAAAATGCGAATGTGCTGTATCTGAACCTTGAAATTTTTGGCGGAGTCAGTGGGCATTTTGAAGAAGGAGGACAAACGTTGGCAGATGTTTTATATTACGCAAGGCAGGAGAAAGGAAACCTGGGGCTAATGATTGCAATGATGGTACATCATCGGAAAGGTCTGGATTATATTCTTCCGATGCCAGTATCCGAGGACTTGAAGGAAATTGAAGCGGGAGAATGGATACATGTGATTCAGAAAATCTTACAGGAGAGCATCTATGACACCATTGTTCTGGATATCGATGAAGGAATTCGAAAGGTATATGATCTTTTGGAACTTTGTACAGAAGTTCATGTTCTGACGAATGAAGAAGAGTATTCCAAAGCGAAGATGGAGCAGTTTCAACAGGAACTTGCATTCCTAGGATACGAAGACATTTTAAGAAAGATGGTTCGAAAGGAGGTACGTGGGTGATGGATATGCAGCATCTATATGCCAGAATTCTGGAAGAACTTGATATGACCAAGGAAGTGGAAGATGAAGAGTTGACAAGGATTATTTATAAGACCCTCAGAGAAGCAGGGGAAGACGAATATATCTCTTTGTTGGAGCGGTCTGCACTTGGGAGAGAATTATTTAACGCATTTCGTAAGCTGGATCTTTTACAAGAGTTCTTGGAAAGTGACGAGATTACGGAGATTATGATCAATGGAACAGAGAATATTTTCTATGAGAAAAGAGGAAAGTTATATCAATCCGAACGGAAATTTCATTCGAAGGAGAAGCTGGAAGATGTGATACAGCAGATTGTGTCGGGTGCCAATCGAGTGGTCAATGAAGCTTCACCGATTGTAGATGCAAGACTTCCGGATGGTTCGCGTGTGAACATTGTACTTGCACCGGTCGCATTGAATGGACCGATTGTTACCATTCGAAAATTTCCAGAGGAATCTATTACGATGAAACAACTAGTGGCATGGGAGTCCATCAATCAGGAGTTGGTTTCATTTCTAACAACATTAGTAGCCGCGGGCTACAACATTTTCATAAGTGGTGGAACCGGATCGGGAAAAACCACATTCTTAAATGCATTATCGCAGTATATTCCGCGAGATGAAAGAATTATTACAATCGAAGACAATGCTGAATTAAATCTTCAGGGGATTCCAAATCTGGTGCGCCTGGAAATGAGGAACGCCAATATGGAAGGTGTGGGAGAAATCTCAATTCGAAGTCTGATTAAAGCGGCACTTCGAATGAGACCGGATCGAATTATTGTAGGAGAGGTTCGAGGAGCAGAAGCCTTGGACATGCTACAGGCTTTTAATACAGGTCATGATGGGAGTCTAAGTACCGGACACGCGAATAGTCCTAGAGATATGGTGAGTCGATTGGAAATGATGGTTCTTATGGGAGCGGCGATTCCACTTGGTGCGATTCGCAGACAGATTGCATCGGGAATCGATGTTATTGTGCATTTGGGAAGACTGCGTGATAAAAGCAGAAAGGTAATGGAAGTTTCAGAGATTTTGGACTACTGCGATGGAGAGGTTGTGATTGCACCGATTTATATGTTTGAAGAAGTTGGAGAAGAGGATGGAAAGATTCAAGGCATTTGGAAACTTGTGGGAACGCTTACACATACAGAGAAGCTACTGGCAGCAGGATATCAGCAAAAAGGAAGAACTTGGTATCGTACTTAAAGTGGCAGGAATGTCTGGTGTGAAGGTGTGGCTATTTTATCAATCGTTGTATGCAGTTGTTCTGATTGTTCCATTTGCAGTTCGAAATTACAGGGAACAGGAGCAGGAAAAGATAGAGCAAAAAAAGCGAGAATTTTTACTTCAGTTTCAGAATATGATCCAAAGCATGGCAGCAGCGCTAGGAGCCGGATACTCGGCGGAAAATGCGATGCGGGAAGCACAGAAAGAAATGCAGGTGCTTTATGGCAATGATGCGCGAATTTCGAAAGAACTAGTGCTTATGGTGCGGCAGATGCGCATTCAAATTCCAATGGAGCAGATTCTGGAGGAATTTGCACTGCGAGTGGACTTAGAAGATGTGAAAAATTTTGCAACAGTATTTCGAACGGCAAAGCGCAGTGGCGGAAATATGTTGGAAATTATTCAAAATACAGTAGGGCAGATTGGGGACAAGATGGAGGTAAAGCGAGAAATTGATACCATTCTTGCTTCGAAAAGCTACGAATTTAAGGTAATGACAGTGATTCCATATGCCATGATCGGTTACATGCTTCTGTCATTTCCGGAATTTATGTCGTGCCTGTATGGAAATGTAATTGGAATTGGGGTGATGAGCGTATGTTTCGTCTTATACGAAGTGGCATACACCTTTGGAAAGAAGCTGATAAGAATCGACGTCTAATGTTCGCAGCAGTTGCAGGGATGCTCTTTCTGAGTGTCGGATTGTTAGGAATAGACTACGTTTCGTCCATTCAGGAGATTAAAGGTGGAATTCCGAGAAACTCTTATGGCGAGGGTGACGAGACAAAAGAGCTTGTTGTAAAAAATAATCAGGGAGAGTCGGCGGAAATTGAGGTAGAGATCAAAGAGCGACAGTACACACAAAAAGAAACAGAAAAAATGTTTGAACGTTGTATCTCAAAGTTGGAGAAAAAAATCTTAGGTGAAAATAAAAGTCTGGATCGGATTGAAAAAAATATGAATCTAGTAACAGAACTTTCGGGAGAAGAAGTCGATATTGCATGGGAATTAGATCGATATGATGTCATGAATGTCTATGGGGAATTAAAAACAGAAGCATCACAATCAGAAGGGACGATGGTACAGTTAAGGGCAGTTCTGACTTATCAGGCAAATCCATCCATGCAGGCGGTGTATGAGTGTACAGCCATGATTTACTCGGAAAATGCAGGCGCAAATGGAACACTCCGTGGAAAAGTTCTTGAAGCCATTGAAAAGGAAAATGAGAACACCGAGACAAAAGAACAGATGCGTCTGCCGCGAGAAATCGGAGATCAGACGGTCACATATTTTCCAAAAATGGAGCAACGAGGGATTGTACTGTTATGCATGACTATACTTATTGGAATTCTTCTTCTTGCACTGAAAAAGCAGAAAGAACAGGAAGCAAAACGGGAAAGAAACTTGCAGATGATCCAAGATTATCCGGAAATTATGAACAAATTAACGCTGCTTTTGGGTGCAGGGATGATTATGCGAAGAGCATGGAAGAAAATTGTGGATGATTATGAAGCAGAAAAAGAGCGTTGGGGAATTCGCTATGCATATGAAGAGATGAAACAGACTGTCTTTGAAATGGAAAGTGGAATTTCTGAAGCAGAAAGTTACGAAAGATTTGGAAGAAGATGTAAGGTACAGCAGTATATGAAACTGGGTACTTTGTTGTCACAAAACTTAAGAAAAGGAACAAAGGGACTGAGTCAAATTTTAAAAATAGAAGCTATTCAGGCATTTGAAGATCGCAAGGCGCATGCAAAACAGCTGGGAGAAGAAGCTGGAACCAAATTATTGCTGCCTATGTTCTTCATGTTGGGAATTGTTCTCGTGATTGTGATTGTTCCGGCGTTTCTGTCCATTCAGTTATAGGAGGAAAAGAAGATGTGGAGATTACAAAATGTGATTCGGATTTTAAAAGATGAAAAAGGTGTTGGTGTTGTGGAAGTGATTTTGATTCTTGTGGTATTGATTGGGCTTGTAATTATTTTTAAATCCCAGCTTACCAGTCTTGTAGAAACTATTTTTGAAAAGATTACCAGTGAAAGTTCAGGGATATAGAAATGAAAAAAGCCGAAGTAACGGTATACCTGAGTCTTGTGTTTCTGTTATTTCTTGCGTTGATTGGAGCACTCATTGAGAGTGCTTCCATTCAGACGCTGAAAAGTTACAAGCGGGCAGACATGAATCGTGCGATGGAATGTATTTTTGCAGAATATCAAAAAGAATTGTTAGAGCAATATGAAGTGTTTGCGTTAGACGCAACGTATGAGACGGGAACTTACGGAAAGGAACAAATTTTTGACCGATTGAGATACTATTTGCCGGGAACTGCAGAGCAGGAAATTGTAAGAATTCAGTTCTTGTCCGATAACGGAGGCGAGGCTTTTCGGGAACAGATATCAAATTATATGGAGCATAAATATGGCTTGGAGCTACTTCATGACAAAATTGGAATTACTGAGGTATGGCAGCAACAAAAGGAAGAGGCAGAAACGGTGGAAGAGACGGAACAGTCTTATCAGGAAACGTTGGATTCTTTACTGGAGGAGCAGGAGGGAGAACTTGCAGAAGAGGGGAATCCGATGCCTTACATGAAAGAATTAAAGAAAATGCCTCTGTTAGAACTGGTGATGCCAACAGATCAGAGTGTATCAGAAAAAATGTTGCCAGAGGAACAGTTGTTGACAAAGCGAGAACGACAGAAGGGTTTTGGAGATTTTTCTGATATGAAGAAAGAAACGAGTGTGGCTGACAACTTATTATTTGGTCAATATTTGCTGGATCATTTTTCGAATGCTTCTGGGGAAGAAGAGGGAAAAGTTCTAGAATATGAAATCGAATATCTGATTGGAGGGAAAATGAGTGACCGTGAAAATTTAACAGAAGTGGCGAAAAAGCTATTGCTAATGCGGTTTGTACCCAATTATGCCTACTTACAAAGTAGTCCAGAGAAGAAAGCGGAAGCACAGGCATTGGCGTTAACGTTAAGTTCAGTTCTGGCGGTTCCGGCAGTGACAGAAGCTGTGACCCAGGTGTTATTGCTGCTCTGGGCATATGGAGAAGCAATTATGGATTTACGAACATTGATAGGTGGTGGAAAAGTTCCATTGACCAAAAATGATGCATCCTGGCAGCTTGCACTTTCCGGACTGATGAAGTTGAAGGAAAACGGAAGCGTTCAGGATGGAAAAGATACGGAAACCGGTTTGCGCTATGAAGAATATCTACGAATGTTGTTGTTCTTAAATTCAAAGGAAAACACAGCAATGCGGGCATTAGATCTTATAGAACAGAACTTACAGAATGTGGGTGGCTTAAAGTTCTTTTATGCAGATCGATGTGTCTCCAAGCTGGAGGTGAAAAGTAAATGCCAGTTTCAAAGAAACATCACATATCAATTTTCTACTTATTATGGATATAACTAAAGAGGTGAGAACAGATGCCCTTCCGAATCTATCACTCGCCGTCTATCGACGAAAAACACCCATTATAATTAAGAAAGGAGCAGAGATTCGCTATGATAAACAATCAGACTATAAATTCATGTTCGATCGATTACTCACATGTCGGGAGGGCATCTGTTCTCACCTCTAAAAAAGGAAGTATCACTGTAGAAGCTGCGATGGTAGTCCCACTGTTTTTATTTGCAACGGTCGCATTGTTGTATCTTTTGGAAATTATGGCGATTCAGACATCTATACGGGCAGGAATGCAGTACGCAGGGAAGGTGGTTGCGGAGGAAGCCAGTTGTGTAACGGTGCTTCTTCCGTCGGAAGTTGAAAAAGATTTGATTTCTGCAATTGGAGCAGAGCGATTGGAAAGAAGTGTCATTGTAGGTGGAAGTTCTGGGATTGAGTGTGGAAAATCCAGAATTTCCCCGCGAACAGGAATTGGAACGATATGTGCAGAGTATCAAATACGGATTCCTGTTCCTTTTTATCAGATAAACAAAATTACAAAGACAGAATCGATGAAAATAAAGGCCTGGACAGGATATGAGAAAGAAGGGCTTTCTTTTGCAGATGACACGACCGTCTATATCACAGATACAGGAACGGTATATCACAAGAATTATCATTGTACATACTTGGATTTATCAATTCATATGGTACGAAAATCAGAACTTTCAGAGCTACGAAACATAGATGGAGGAAAGTATTATGCGTGTGAATACTGTACAGATTCTGTGGGAAACTGCATATATGTTACGAATTCTGGGAACCGTTATCACAGTTCTTTATCTTGCAGCGGGTTGAAACGAACAATTTATGCGATTCCTTTGTCGGATGCGTTAGGGAAAGGGGCGTGTACAAGATGTGGAAAATAAGTCAGGGAATGTGTCTGTTGGGACTTGTTGGACTTGGAGTGGAAGACATTCGAAAGAAAAAAATTCCGGGATGGATTCTGGGAGTGGGAATTTTTGTTTCTACTTTCTATCAAGGATTTACAAGAGAAGAGAGTCTCCCTGTGATTTTGGGTGGTGCAGCTTTAGGTATGCTGTTTTTATTCATCAGTAAGGGAACGCGAGAAGGGATAGGCTATGGAGATAGTCTGGGAATCCTGGTACTGGGGATTTATCTGGGAATCTGGAAATTAGCAGAAGTTTTGTGTGTGTCCTTTTTTCTTTTATTTTTTGCTGCAATGTTTTTCTTTTTCAAGAAGAAAAACAGAAAGTATGGGATACCATTTTATCCGTTTCTGGCAGCAGGATATTTATTGGTCCTGCTTTGGGAAGGAGGAACTGGACGATGAGAAAAGGGGCTCGTACATATCAGGCAAGCATGACAATAGAAATGTCGGTATTGATACCATTGATTTTAATGATTGTGATGTTAAGTATTTTGGCAGCATTCTACTATCATGATAAAAATGTGCTCCAAGGAGCAGCATATGAAACGGCGGTTGTGGGGAGTACGGAGATGCGAGAAAGAGAAAGCCCTACTGAATCAAAACTCAAGACACTATGTGAAGAACGAATTGGAAGAAAATGTATCTTTTTCGGAAGAGCACGAGTGAAAGTGGCAATGGAAAAAGAGGAAATTATTGTAAACGTCACAGCAAAGAAAAGGTGGTTTCAGTTGAAAATAGAACAAAAAGCGAAAATCACAGAGCCAGAAAAGAAAATACGAGATGTAAGAAGATTGAAGGAGATTGGAAATGGAGCGAAAGATCACGATTGAAGAAGAGAAAGCGTATAAAGAAGATTATCAAATCTGGATGATTCAAATGAATGAAATTGATGGAATTCTTCCGATGAAAGGACGAGGTATGGATGGAAAAAGTTGCTATGATTACAATGTCAGCGGGAAGATTTCAATGAAAGCACTGTATGAAAGAAGCAAAATATCAGGGAAAGATATAAAAATATTTCTGAAACAATTAAAAAATACGATTTGTGAATTGGAGAAACATTTGTTGAACATTCATTGTATGCTGCTGGATCCGGAATACGTATTTTATGAGGATGAAAAATTCTACTTTTGTTATTATCCATTGTCCGAGAAAAATGTATGGGAGGAATTTCATACATTGACAGAATACTTTGTAAAACAGGCAGATTATGAAGATAAAGAGTGTGTGAAAATGGTCTTTCTATTACATAAAGAGACAATGAAAGAAAATTATAGTCTGGAAAAGCTGAGTGCTGATTGTATGAAAGAAGAGGAGGAATCGGAAGTGGAAGAATTTACATATGATACAGAAGATCATGATTGGATTACAGCGCAAGAACTTGGAAGTTCCATCTTAAAAGAAACCGATAACATGTGGAAACCAATGAAAAAATTTTTAAATCGTCACAAACGACCAAGATGGGGAGAATGGGATGAAATCTACATCGATGAAGAGGAGTGGAGTTAATTCTTGACACATAATACAAAGAATGAGAAAATTAATACATGAATACAGAGAATATTTATGAAAAAAGATCAATATGTACAATTGCATTAGTGCTGGTAAATGTTGCAGTCTTTTTCTTCCTTACAGCGAAAGGCATGACGGAGGATGCGGAATTTATGCTGGAGCATGGAGCGATGTATGTTCCATACGTTTTACAGGGAGAGTACCAGACAATCATTACAAGTATGTTTCTTCATTTTGGGTTTGAACACCTGATGAATAACATGCTGATTCTTGCACTAATTGGATGGAATTTAGAATTAGAAATCGGAAAAATAAAATTTTTACTTATTTATTTTTTAAGTGGAATTATAGGAAACATATTATCAGCGTGGATGGAACTTCAAGCGGGAGACTTTGCAGTTTCTGCAGGTGCATCTGGTGCAATCTTTGGTTTGATCGGAGCAGCATTTTACGTAGCAATTCGCAATAAAGGACAGTTTGGCGAGATTTCTGGACGAGGACTCCTATTTATGGTGGTAGTCAGTTTATACTATGGGTTTACCAGTGAGGGAGTAGACAACTTTGCTCACATAGGTGGATTACTCGCTGGCTTTGTATTAGCTATTCTGCTTTATTGGAAGCGTAAGCAGAAAACAAGTCCCGACATCTGGAGTTGATGTGACGGAAATGTTTCCATTGTGGGAACGGATGATACGATCTGTAATTGCAAGTCCAAGACCTGTCCCTTGTGGTTTATGAGTCACGAAAGGCTCAAAAATCTGTGAGAGTTCTTCTTCAGGAATTCCACATCCATTGTCGTGGATGGAAAGTTCCAGTTGCGGCTCTTTCTTACAAACGGAAAACCTAATCTGAGGTGTGTCAATGTGGGCACTTTCAAATGAAGAAAGTACAGCATCTTTAGCATTTGAAAGAAGATTAAACAGGACTTCACGCAACTTCAGAGAATCAGCTTCTATCGTTGGCAGATCAGAAGGAATCTGTGAAGTAAATGCAATCGGCGTGTCAGCAATTGAAGCAGCAAAAGACAAAGCAATCCTTCGGAAATAATCAGAAGAATCAAGTTTGGTGATCAGAAGGCGCTCGCTGTTGTTGTATGCAGACAGTTCGGACAAAAGAGCATTCATATATTCGACATCTTGCTTCAAGTGATCCCAGTGACGAATGGAAGTAACTTCCGGGTGCTGAGATTCTATAAGTTGAAGTGTACTATATACCAAAGTAAGAGGATTACGAATCTCATGACTGATGGCACTAAGAGTCATCTTGTGAGAATCGAGAAGTCGTGTGAGAAGTTCACGTTTTTCTGGACTTTCCTCCATGATTCGTTCTAATTTGTCGTAGTCTGTCGTTGAAAACATAATGATTACCGCCCTTTCTGAGTCATCAGTTTAGCATTGGCGGATAGAATAATCAATCAAAATCTAAAAAGAAAGAAGGATGAAAAAAATGAGAGACGAGAACTGTATTTTTTGCAAACTTGCAAACGGAGAAATTCCAACAGCAACATTGTACGAGGACGAAGATTTTAGAGTGATTCTGGATGCAAGCCCAGCATCAAAGGGACATGCGTTGATCCTTCCGAAAGAACATTATGCAAATCTTTATGAACTTGACGATGAAGTAGCAGCTAAGGTACTTGTACTTGCAAAGAAAATGATTACAAAACTTACAGATATTCTTGGATGCGATGGATATAATATCGTGCAGAATAACGGAGAAGCTGCTGGACAGACGGTATTCCACTTCCATCTTCATATGATTCCAAGATACAAAGATGATGAAGTTGGTCTTGGTTGGAAGATGGGCGAACTCACAGACGAAGACAAAGAAGCTATTTTATCCAAAATAAAATAATTGAAGAAAGTGTAGGAAAAACAATTGGGAGTACAGTTTATTGGCAAAAGTTCCTTTGATGCAGTTTATGAAGCAAATGCGGATAAAGTGTATCGAACGGCGTTGCATTATTCTGAGAATCACCATGTTGCTGAAGAAATTACACAATCTGTATTCATGCAACTGTATATGAATATGGAAAACATTAATATGGACGCAGTCCCAGTGTGGCTGTGTACTTGTGCAAAACATATGGCATTCAATTATCATAGGGACAAACAGTTTGAAGTATATGCTGAGGACGTCAAGGATGAATTTGAAATCGAAGCAAAATCGGAAAGTACGGAAGACGAATACATAAAAGTAATGGAAGAAAATATTCGGTACAAATTCCTGGAAGAAATGCTGAGAGATTTATATGCAGAGAATGAGCGTTGGTATTATGCATGGACGATCACACGTATCTTAGACAAACCAGAGAAAGAAGTTGCTGAAATTATGGAAATTTCTTATGATGCCCTGAGAAAAATGTTGAGCAGAACAAATAAATGGATGGAAAGGCACTATAGAGAACGCTATAATCACATGAAGAAAGTATAAAACAGGTGCCAAACTGGCACCTGTTTGCTTTTTCACATATGTATCTGAAGAATTAAGCAGTTACAGATTCAATCAAATCAATGATTGTATCAATAGAATTCTGTTGAGAAGACTGTTTCATAGTCTCAATATAAGATTCACGGTTTTCATACAGCTTGTTAATTGCAGAGAGAAGAACCTCATTTGTCAGTTCTTCTTCTTCGAGTACCACGCTGAATCCCTGACGTTCGAAAGAACGGGCATTCAAAATTTGGTCTCCACGGCTGGCAGTTGCAGAAAGTGGAATAAGAAGATTTGGTTTACGAAGAGCAAGAAGTTCGCAAATTGCATTGGCTCCAGCTCTTGAAATAACGATATCTGTAAGAGCAAAGAGATCTTTTAATTCTTCTTTGATATATTCAAACTGAGCATAACCTTCTACACCATTCAGAGATTCATCTACTTTGCCTTTTCCGCAAAGGTGAATGATCTGGTAGGACTTCAATAATTCTGGCAAAAGAGCACGTACTGCATTATTAACAGCGACAGCACCAAGGCTTCCGCCGACAACAAGAATGACTGGTTTGTCAGACTTGAAGTTCAAGAATTCACGGGCTTTGAACTTATCCCCGCGTAACAATTCCTGACGGATTGGGGAACCTGTAAGTACAGCTTTTCCTTCTGGTAAATGATCTAAAGTCTCTGGGAAATTGCAGCAGACTTTTGTTGCAGAAGGAATGGAAAGCTTATTTGCAAGTCCAGGAGTCATATCGGATTCGTGAATGATGGTTGGAACTTTGCAACTTTTACCTGCAAGTACAACAGGAACAGATACGAATCCACCTTTGGAAAAGATAACATCTGGCTGTAAAACTTTCACCAGCTTTTTCGCTTCGCTCATACCTTTGAGTACGCGGAATGGATCGGTAAAGTTCTGAACGCTGAAATAGCGGCGAAGTTTACCAGTAGCAATTCCATGGTAAGGAATACCAAATTGTTCAATGAGTTCCTTTTCAATACCATTGTAGGAACCAATATAATGAATGTCATAATTTAATTCTTTCAGACGAGGAAGAAGTGCAATGTTAGGAGTAACGTGGCCTGCAGTGCCACCTCCAGTTAAAATAATACGTTTCATAAAAACCTCCTGATTCAGTATCAATCTATAACTATATTATACGTTTCTGGGGGATTTGGTCAAGAGAAAGCAAACAACAGAGAGTGGTTTAAGGAGTAATACAAATGAGTAACAAGAATCAATCTTTTGATGGAAATCTAAAAGAAGAATTCAAACGGGTGGGTGCGCAGACGCAAGAAGAAGTAGAAGCGTCGGGTGTGGAGCATATCTCGGATGCCCAAAAAGAGCGCATTCATACAAAATTACGAGAGCAGATTGCTGCGTATGAAAATGAAAAACTTTATGCGCAGTTGTCGGAAGAAGATAGAAAAGCGTTAAAGCTTGGAAAAGAGCTGATGCGTAAGCAAGAAGAGGAAGCTGCAAAACAGAAAGTCGTTCACAAGAAGAAGCCTGTGCGTATTTATCTGGTGATTGCGGCAGCAGTAATTATGGCGATGGCGTTTGGAGTCACCAGCATCGGTGGACCGAGGCGAATTATTAAGATGATGACAAGTTCTGTTGGCGACCGAGAAGTGGAGAAAGTAAATACGAATGAAGACAATAAAGTGATAGAAAAAGAAAGAGAGGAAGAAGCGTATCAGGAGATAAGGGATTCATTTGGAGTGGATCCGGTTAAACTTATTTGGAGACCAATGGAAATGAAGTTTGATATGTTAGAACTTGATGATGTGATGCAAATAGCAGAAATATATTACAGATATAAAAATGAGAATGTAATTTTTTGTATGAGTACAACGTTTCAAAATACATCGTGGGGAGTTGATACGGAAGACACAGTGATTGAGGAATATCCAATAGAAAAAGATGGAGTGGTTATAGAAGTGAAAGAATATAAAATTGAACCAACAAAGATAAGAAGATTTTCAGCAAAGTTTTCATATAAAGGATTGGAATATTACTTAATAGGAACTATGGAAAAAGAAGATTTTGAAAAAATTTTAAAAAATTTATATTTTTCTTAAAAATAGGAGTCACATTTTCTTCGCTCAAGTGTCTATATATATGAAGGGGAAATAGTAGGAGGAACAAGTGAAGAAAAAGATGTTATCATTTGGAATGGTTGTGGCAATGACATTAAGTATGTTAGTTGTTTCTGGGGTTCAGGTACAGGCTTCAGACAACTTGCCAATGATTGATGGTTCGTATTTAACCCATGATGAAGAATCCACAGGTTATACAAATCATGTGGCTCGCGGAGAAGACCTAATGACAGGTTATTCTAAGGGAGTGAGATTGGGAGCTGGAGTTTTCTATGCTGGAGGAACAACAATTGCAGCGCATACAGTAGAACGCGTAGGTGTTGCAGTAATTGTAGAACGAGCATTAGAAGAAGATGATGAGTGGACATTTTATGACTGTTGGGAAAAATTCAACGAAAATGCAGATCGTGTTGGCTCAAATAAAAGAATGGAAGTAGAAGGCGGTTATTACTACCGCGTAAGATGTACGCATTCTGCGAACGATGATATGAGTAGTAGCTTTACCGACGGTGTCTACATTGAAGAACCATCTTTAATTCCGTAAGAGAATGAACAACTGAATAGCGTTCCTGCTATTACGGAACCATAGTAAGGAACCGAGGGCTTGTACCAGGCGTCATTTTTTTAATTAATTAGATCTTACATTGAAAACTGGCGATTGTGATAAACCAGGCATTTTTCGGTGGCGTCTGGTATAAGCCCTCGGGCACAGATTCAAGAGAGCAAAAGAAAGAGAGGATCGCGATAACTCCTCTCTTTCGTCCTGTCTAGATTTATTTTTCAATTGCAAGCTTTAAAGCTTTTGCTAACTGGTCTGGGCAAGATGTATTTTTGAATCCGCAAGTGATTCCTTCAAGACGAGAAATTGCTTCGTTAACATCCATTCCCTTTACAAGACTTGCAACACCCTGTGTATTTCCAGAACATCCCCCAACAAATTCTACATTCTTTACAATATTTCCTTCCACATCTACGTGAATCATCTGTGAACAGACACCTTGTGGTTTAAAATCCATAATAAAAACCTCCTAAAAATTATATGACAAATTGTCCAAGTGCGATTATAACAAAAGGCAAGCAGAAAAGCTATATATAAAAGCGAAAACTGGTAAAATATTTGTATATATGTTACTATTGACTCGAATGAGATTATTTTCAGGAGGTTAAGATATATGATAGGTATTATTGGGGCAATGGAAGAAGAAGTTGCAGCACTCAAAGAAGCGATGGAAGTGCAGGAAATTCACGAGCAGGCATCTATGATATTTTGCAAGGGAATTCTTTGTGGGAAAGATGTTGTAGTTGTTCGCAGTGGTATTGGAAAGGTAAATGCAGGAATCTGTGCACAGATTTTAGTTGATAAGTTTCAGGTAGACACATTAATCAATACAGGAATCGCAGGATCTTTGAATGCGGACATTAATATTGGGGATATGGTAATTTCTTCTGATTCGGTACATCATGATATGGATGCTACAAAATTTGGCGATCCACTGGGACAGGTACCAAGAATGGATACTTTGACATTCCCAGCAGATGAAGAACTGGTGAAAAAAGCAAAAGCAGCGAATGAAAAGGCGAATCCAGAGATTCAGACATTTGTTGGACGAGTTGCAAGCGGAGACCAGTTTGTTGCAGATAAAGAAGTAAAAGAAAGAATTGTAGAAAATTTTGGAGCATACTGTACAGAGATGGAAGGTGCTGGGATTGCACATGCAGCATATCTGAACAAAGTTTCGTATGTCATCATTCGTGCAATTTCGGATAAAGCTGACAACAGCGCAACGATGGATTATCCAGAGTTTGAAAAACAGGCAATCGCCCACAGCGTCAAGCTTGTGAAGGAATTACTTCCAACAATCTAGGAATCGAAAAGATTTTAAATTGACATTATGAAAAAAATTTCCCCAGAAACTGACAATGCGAAGGTCGGATTCTGGGGAACGTTTTTTCAACGTTCCTTTTGCTTTTTTAGTATAATGCAAAGCAAAAGGAGGGTTATTTTATGTTAGAAATGATGTTGGACAGGCATATTTTTAATGTGCTGATGGGAATTTTCGTTGTGATAGGCGTTTTTAGTAAATTTGCAGCGAATGCTTCATTGAAGCGTCTGATCCGATCAGCAGGAAACATGGGAAAAAGTTCACACCCACTGATGCGCCTTGTGCGGGCAAAATTTGAACATGCATGCATGGTCAGTGATCGGGTGGAAAATGTACGAGTATTTGTGGATAAATATGTATATGAATACAAAGTTCTGGGGATAAAGCTTTATAGTTTGCGGAGAATGGAGCGCGTGGCAGCAGCTATATGCCTGATACTTGGAGTGTTGGGCGCGGTTGCAGAGTATCAGGTGCATGGAATGCAGGATCAGGTGATTCGCCTGGGAGCTACCGGAGGTATTCTGGCAGTACTTTTGTACCTGTTTCATTTGACGACAGATGAAACGCTGCAGATGGAAATGGTGCGAAACTATATGGTGGATTATCTGGAAAATGTATGTCTGCATAAATTTGAAAAGCTTCATCAGAGGGAAATGTCTGCGGAAGAAGAATTTGAAGAATCTGAGAAGATTCCACTGGAAGAGGAAGAGATTCCAATACCGGAGAAAAATAAACCAGAGATTGAAAGTCCAACGCCAACACTTCCAGAAGTGTTAAATCCTGAACCAACACATCCGGTAAAACAACAACCGCAAAAAGAGGTTCAGACAGTGAAAGAAATTCGTGAAATGGCAAAAGAAGAACGACAGGAAAAAGATGCACTCATTCGTAAAATCCTTGAGGAGTTTATGGCGTGATTAACCTTGATTAACCTGTTCTAATTTGTTAATATAGTACATATTAGTTCCTTTTGTCGGAAAGTGTTTCCGGCAAGGGAGCTAAGAGAAAGATACATCGAGGTTAGATGATGGGGAAGATATACTACGTGATGGGGAAAAGTTCTTCAGGGAAGGACACACTATATAAGGAAATCAGACAGCGGTGTCCAGAACTTAAGACAGTAACATTATATACGACAAGACCAATTCGAGAAGGTGAGACCGATGGAGAAGAATATTTTTTCGTAAATGATGCAGTTTTACAGCAGTATGAAGATGAGCATCGTGTAATTGAATTACGTTCGTACCCAACGATGTATGGCGACTGGAAATATGCAACTATAGATGACGGTCAAGTGAATTTGAACATTGAGGATTACTTGATTATAGGAACGTTAGAGTCTTATGAAAAGGTAAAAAGTTATTTTGGCGAAGAGCACTTGATTCCTATTTATATAGAAGTAGAAGATGGAGAGCGATTGACTCGCGCGTTGATGCGTGAAAAAGAACAATCTCATCCAAAATTTGACGAGATGTGCCGCAGATTTCTTGCGGATCAGAAAGATTTTTCGGAAGAGAAACTTGAAAAGGTTGGAATTACGAGAAGATTCCAAAATGAGAGTAAAGAACATTGTTTAGAGGAAATTATAGAGGTGATACAACATGGCAAGCTTTAAAGATGTCGTAGGACAGAAAGATTTGATGAAATATATTGGGAATGCAATATCTGAGAATAAGGTATCGCATGCCTACATCTTTAATGGAGAGAGGGGCTCTGGAAAGAAACTTTTTGCGAATTTGTTCGCAACAACACTTTTGTGTGAAGCGGGTGGAACAGATCCTTGTAATAAGTGCCATTCTTGTATGCAGGCTATGAGTGGCAATCACCCAGATATCATTCGTGTGACACGTGAGAAAGCGAATACGATTAGTGTAGATGAGATTCGTGAACAGGTGAACAATACGGTTTCTGTGAAACCATATCAGGGACCATATAAGATTTATATTATTCCACAGGCAGATTATATGACACCACAGGCACAGAATGCACTGCTTAAGACAATCGAGGAACCACCAGAGTATGCGATTTTCTTCCTTTTGACGGAGAATGCAGACACATTGCTTCCAACGATTACGTCTCGTTGTGTAATGCTGAAGCTTCGTTATGTAAAAGATACATTAATTAAGAAGTATCTGATGGAAAAGATGGAAATCCCAGATTATAAGGCAGATATCTGCACAGCATTTGCACAGGGAAATATGGGACGTGCGATTATGCTGGCGAACTCTGAACATTTTAACGAGATTCGCGAAGAAGCGCTGCATTTGCTTGAGTATATCCACGAGATGGAATTAAACGAAGTGGTAGAAGCAGTTAATCATATCACAAAATATAAAGTAGAAATTACGGACTATCTGGATGTTATTATGATCTGGTATAGAGATGTCCTGATGTATAAAGCTACAAAGGATCTTGACAAAGTAGTGTTCAAAGATCAGCTGAATTTTATTAAAGAACAGGCTAGAAAGAGTTCCTATGAAGGAATTGAACTGATTCTTGAAAGTATTGAAAAAGCAAAAGCCAGATTAAAAGCGAATGTAAACTTCGAACTGGCGATGGAACTGTTGTTCCTGACAATTAAGGAGAACTAATCATATGACAAAAGTAATAGGCGTTAGATTCCGTCCAGCAGGAAAGATTTATTTCTTTGCGCCGGGGAATCTGGAAATTAAAACTGGAGATAAGGTAATCGTGGAAACTGCGCGTGGCGTAGAATTCGGTTCAGTGGTTACAGGACCAAAGGAAGTAGAAGATGATAAGATTACTCCTCCATTAAAATCTGTCATTCGTATTGCAACTACGGAGGACGTGAAAAAAGAGGAAAAGAACCGAGAGAAGGAAAAAGAAGCATTTGAAATTTGCCTTGAAAAAATTCGTAAGCACGGATTAGAGATGAAACTGATTGATGCGGAATATACATTTGATAATAATAAAGTACTTTTCTACTTCACAGCAGATGGAAGAATCGATTTCCGTGAATTAGTAAAAGATTTGGCAAGTGTGTTCCGTACTCGTATTGAACTTCGCCAGATTGGTGTGCGTGACGAGACAAAGATTCGCGGTGGAATTGGTATTTGTGGACGTCCACTGTGCTGCCACACATATTTATCTGAATTTGCACCTGTATCTATCAAGATGGCAAAAGAACAGAACTTATCACTGAATCCAAGTAAGATTTCAGGAGTTTGCGGCAGATTAATGTGCTGTCTGACAAACGAAGAAGAAGTATACGAAGAAGCAAACAGTAGATTGCCAGGAATTGGGGATCACGTTACAACTCCAGAAGGATTACGTGGAGATGTACAGTCCGTAAATGTGCTTCGCCAGCAGGTAAAAGTAATCGTAACTTTAGATAATGATGAAAAAGAAATTCGTGATTACAAAGCATCAGAATTGAAGTTTAAGCCAAGACGTAAGAAAAAAGATGTAAGACTTTCAAAAGAAGAGATGGCAGAACTTCGTGCTTTGGAAGAGAGAAATGGAGCGTCTAAGTTAGATGACAACTAATTTGAAACCAGGGGAACGACTGGATGATCTGCAGATCAAAGGGTATGAGATTATTCAAAGCCCTGGAAGATTTTGTTTTGGAATGGACGCAGTGCTGTTGTCTTCATTTGCGAAAGTGAAGCGAGGAGAGCGTGCGTTAGATCTTGGAACTGGAACGGGGATTCTTCCAATTCTTACAGAAGCGAAGAATGAGGGAGAACATTATATCGGACTGGAAATTCAGGAAGAAAGTGCAGATATGGCGAGAAGAAGCGTGCTGCACAATCATTTAGAACAGAAAATAGAAATCGTCACAGGCGATATTAAGGAAGCATCTCACATATTTGGAGCTGCTTCTATGAATGTTATCACGACAAACCCTCCGTATATGATTGGGGAGCATGGTTTGAAAAATGAGAATGAGGCATTGTATATCGCAAGACATGAGGCACTTTGCACCTTGGATGATATTTTGAGAGAAAGTGCAAGGCTTCTGAAACCGAAAGGACGATTTTACATGGTGCATCGGCCATTTCGTTTGCCGGAAATCTTGAAAAAGATGTCCGAATATCGGATTGAGCCAAAGAGAATGCGCCTCGTATATCCTCATATTGATAAAGAGCCGAATATGGTTCTTGTGGAAGGGATGCGTGGAGCAAATCCGAGGATGCAAGTAGAGCCGCCGTTGATTGTATATGAGAAAGACGGCAGTTATACAGAAGAATTGTTGAAAATGTATGGAATGCTGTGAAGGGAATAGTTATGGCAGGAACTTTGTATTTGTGTGCAACACCGATTGGAAATCTGGAAGATATGACATTTCGTTGTATCCGAGTTTTGAAAGAAGTAGATTTGATTGCGGCGGAAGATACGAGAAATAGTATCAAGCTGTTGAACCATTTCGAGATTAAAACTCCAATGACCAGTTACCATGAATATAATAAAATTGAAAAGGGACACAAATTGGTGGAGCGTTTGTTAAATGGTGAAAATATTGCAGTCATCACAGATGCGGGAACACCTGGAATTTCAGATCCGGGAGAAGAACTGGTGAAGATGTGTCAGGAAGCTGGTGTGACAGTGACAGCGATTCCGGGACCTGCGGCATGTATTACAGCATTGACGATTTCAGGACTTGCAACGAGAAGATTCGCATTTGAAGCATTTCTCCCAACAGATAAGAAAGAACGACAGATGATTCTGGACGAGTTGAAGGAAGAGACGCGAACTATGATTTTGTATGAAGCGCCACATCGACTTGTAAAAACATTAAAATTATTAGAAGAAACACTTGGAAATCGAAGAATCAGCATTTGCCGTGAACTGACGAAAAAGCATGAGACTGTCTTTGCAACAACCATCGAAGATGCCCTTACTTATTATGAAGAGAATGATCCAAAGGGCGAGTGCGTTATGGTCATCGAAGGAAAAAGCTTTGAAGAAATTCGAGCACAGGAACAGGCACGATGGGAAGACATGGAATTAGAAGAGCATATGGCTTATTATGAGAACCAGGGAATTGCCAGAAAAGAAGCAATGAAGCTGGTTGCGAAAGACCGCGGAGTAGGAAAAAGAGATATTTACAAAGCGCTGTTAGGTGAATAAGCAGAGTGTACAAACGCTATGGGCAATTTGTACAGAAAAAAAAAGAAAGATTGTTCAACTTGGGCATACCCCGAGTTGAACTTTTTTTATATACTTTAAACTAGATTAAACGGAAAGAAATACGTTTGAAAAATAGGAGGAATTTAAAGATGGCAAGTTTATCATTAAAACACATTAACAAAACTTATCCAAACGGATTTGAAGCAGTTAAAGATTTCAACCTTGAAATTGAAGATAAAGAATTTATTATTTTCGTAGGACCATCAGGTTGTGGTAAATCTACAACACTTCGTATGGTAGCTGGTCTGGAAGAAATTACTTCTGGAGAATTATGGATTGGCGACAAGATGGTGAATGATGTAGAACCAAAAGACAGAGATATCGCAATGGTATTCCAGAACTACGCACTTTACCCACATATGACAGTATATGATAACATGGCTTTTGGTCTGAAATTAAGAAAAGTACCAAAAGATGAAATCGATAAAATGGTTCGTGAAGCAGCAAGAATCCTTGACCTTGAAGCTTTATTAGATCGTAAACCAAAGGCTCTTTCTGGTGGACAGAGACAGCGTGTTGCTATGGGACGTGCAATTGTTCGTAATCCTAAGGTATTCCTTATGGACGAACCACTTTCTAACTTGGATGCAAAACTTCGTGGACAGATGCGTATCGAAATCTCTAAATTACATCAGAGATTAGGTACAACTATCATCTACGTAACACATGACCAGACAGAAGCTATGACACTTGGTACAAGAATCGTAGTTATGAGCGCTGGTGTTGTTCAGCAGGTAGATACACCACAGCACTTATACGATCATCCATGTAACCTTTTCGTAGCTGGATTCATTGGATCTCCACAGATGAACTTTGTAGATGCTGTATGTAAAGTAGAAGGAAACAAAGCATACCTTGTAGCTGGACCATCTAAGATTGAACTTCCAGATGAAAAAGCGAAAAAATTAATCGAAGGTGGATACGATGGAAAGACAGTTGTTCTTGGTATCCGTCCAGAAGATGTACATGATGAAGCAGATTTCATCGCAAAATCTCCTAACACAGTAATCGAATCTACAATCCGTGTATACGAAATGTTAGGTGCAGAAGTATTCTTATACTTCGATTACGAAGGATCAAGCATGACAGCTCGTGTAGAACCAACTACAAAAGCAAGAACAGGCGACGTAGTGAAATTTGCATTAGACGCTGACAAGATTCATGTATTTGACAAAGAAACAGAAATGGCTATTACAAACTAATCGATAGTTTACAAAGTACGTTATGACCGTGCCAGAAGGATATGTATCCTACTGGTGCGGTCTTTGTTACGTTAGAAAATCGATAGAAAGATTCAGGTTGAACTTGTTTCGGTAATGTGTTATAAATAAGTTCAGTTTACTCTTGGGCGAACGGGAAGCGTCTGAAAGGACACAGAGAGCAAAGAAGTAAATACAGAATTGGAGAAAAATCATGCAATTACGTTATGAAATTCCGGACAGTTTCTGGAGTCTGTTCAGATCTGTGAACCGGGACATTTATATGGAAGCACTGTTGTGCATCAATGAGGAATATGAATATAGTAATTACTATCTGACGCGCGAAGTCTGCATCCAGGTGCTGAGTGATATGAATGCACGCAAGCGCTTCGAACTTCAGCGAGAAGAAAACGATACCGATTACGATATGCTAGACACACCAGCGTCCAGAATCTTGAATTGGTTATTGAAAACAGGATGGCTGAAACGAATTGAGGATTACAATACGTTAGTAACAAATATCGTAATTCCGGACTATGCGGCAGTATTTATAGATACATTTGAACGTTTGAGTTCAGAGGAAATGGATGATACGGAAATTTACATTCAAAATGTGTATGCAACTTTATTTTCTTTCCGAAATGATTCGCGAGTAAGCTTGAGTATGCTTCGGACGGCACTTGTAAATACCCGAAGATTAAATAAGGCACTTCAAGATATGCTGCACAATATGGACAAATTTTTTGGACGTTTGTTGGAACAAGAATCGTATGGCGCACTGCTGAAAGAACATTTGGATGGATATGTAGAAGAAGTTGTAAGAAAAAAATATCATATTCTGAAGACATCAGACAATTTTTACATTTATAAGATGGACATCAAGAAATGTCTGAAGGAAATGCGTGAAAATGAAGAGTGGATTGAAAGTGTGCGACAGCGTTCTAAGTTAATGGGAGATACGAAAGAGGATGTACTGGATTTGCTGGATCTGATAGAGAGGGGATTTGATGATATTGAACATCGAATTTCCAACATGGACAAGGAACACACGAAGTATGTACGAGCGACTGTGACAAGACTGAACTATTTGCTTAGTGGTGAGACAGACACGAAAGGGCTGATTGTACAGCTTTTAAATCAAATGTCTGTGAGTAATCGGGAAAAGAAAGAGGAGATGATTCAGTGTGCGGGCGAACAGATGAATCTGTCATTGTTTGAGATGTTATCCGAGAAATCTTTATATAAGCGTAAAAAAGGACGCAAGGATTTCATCAGTCAGCTGCAGCCGGATGAACCTTTGGATGATTTGAAAAAAGAAGATGTACTGAAATTGAATCGAATTCAAGTCCGTTATAATCAGGCACAGATAGAGGAATTTATTGAGTCACACATGCAGGATGAGATTATGGATGCTTCCAAGATTTCTATTTCGAATGAAGAAGAGTTTGAAAAATTGATTCTTGCGTATGATTACAGTACAAGAAAAAATAGCAAATATATGATTTTGGATGAAGAAGTGGATATTGTTGAAACTGGACAATATCGTTATCCGGCATTGAGATTTGTGAGGAGAAGCGTATGATAGAATATTTTGAACAATTGACTGCGGAAGAACAGGATGAGATTACAAAAGTGATTCAGATGTTCTACCGCCAGACATATATTTTGGAAAGAAAATTTGATAAACGTACGGGACGCATGCAATATGTGAAAGAATATCGTATCTGTAGCAAACATAAAGATTTCTTACAGAAATATTTTGCGGTGGCAGGTATTGAGCTGAAGGAAAGCGCACACATGGGAGTCATGTATTTGCAGAACGAAATGCTGTGGGGTGAAAAGCTTCCTCGATTGGCTACAGTGTATTTACTTGTATTGAAATTGATTTATGATGAGCAGATGGCTACGGTATCTTCCAGCAGTCACATTGTCACAACCATGGGCGCGGTGAATGGAAAAGCAGGAGAGTTCCGCGTGTTAAATGGAATTCCGTCACCAACAGAAATGCGAAGAACCATCGCACTTTTAAAAAAATATCAGATCATTGAGCCGTTGGATGTGTTGGAAGAATTAAATGAACATACGAGACTTGTGATATATCCATGTATCCATGCGGTGCTGATGGGAGACCAGATTAAAGAAATGTTAGAGACGTTCAGTGAGGAGGAAAAGAATGGAGACGAAACAGCCGTTCAAAGCACTATCGAAGATATGTCTGAATAACTGGCATTATATAGACAAAAAAGTTTTGGAATTAAATGATGGGATTAACTTTTTCACAGGGCACTCAGGAAGTGGAAAGTCAACAGTGATCGATGCGATGCAGATTGTGCTGTATGCAAATACTGATGGTCGTGGATTTTTTAATAAGGCGGCAGCAGATGACTCTGACCGTACGCTGATTGAATATCTGCGAGGAATGGTCAATATTAGTGAAAACAATGAATCCCAGTATTTGAGAAATAAGAATTTTTCCAGCACGATTGTGTTGGAATTTGAACAGACCAATACGAAAGATAAACAGTGTGTGGGTGTTGTATTTGACGTGGATACTTCTACGAATGATATCAATCGCCTGTTTTTCTGGCATACGGGAGGAATTTGGGAAAATCATTATCGTGCGATGGGAAGATGCCTTTCTACAATGGAAGTGCGCGAGTATTTGCAGCGAAATTATGAACCACAGAAATTTTATTGTGGACCAAGTAATGAGCGTTTCCGCCGTCAGATGTATGATATTTATCTTGGCGGTCTGGATGCAGAAAAATTTCCACGATTATTTAAACGTGCGATTCCATTCCGTATGAATATTAAATTAGAAGATTTCGTAAAAGAATATATTTGTATGGAGCAGGACATTCATATTGAAGATTTGCAGGAAAGTGTCATGCAATATGGAAGAATGCGAAATAAAATCGAGGAAACACTGAAAGAAATTCAGATTTTGAACGAAATTGGCGCCCGCTATCATGCGTATGATCAGAAGCGCCAAGAAAAGATGCAGAATGATTATCAGATTCAGCGTTTAGAGATGCTGCAATTCCAGGCGAAAATCCGTGAATATCAGGAAAAATGCAAAGACCGTGAAGAAACGATTTTGATGCTTGAGAAACAGAAAAAAGAAGTGGAAGTTTACCAGGAAAGCCTGCAGAAAGAGTATGAAGAAATACTTCTTCGCATTGCGAACAGTGGCTATGCTGGGCTGGAAGCAGAAGTTCACAACTTAAATGAAACGCTGGAGCGTCTGGAAATTAGTAAATCCCGTTGGATGCAGACAACAAAACGATTGGTTGCATGGAAAGAAAAAGATGTGACACCAAATCAGGTGCTGTGGGATATTGAAAAATTTGCAGATGGAAAAATTTCCGCAGACGAGCTGGAACGATTGATGGATGGCCTTAAGGACATTCAGGAAGAGTTAGAAGAGCAGAGACAAGAGGCAGATGCGAAACTGCGAAAAATCCAGCGAGAAGAAAAGGAAGCCAGAGAAGAGTTAAAGGCGCTGAAGCAAGGGAAGAAAGCTTATCCACGTGAGGTGGAAGAAGCCCGTTATGAACTTCGCAATCGCCTGCATGAGAAGCTTGGAAAATTTGTGAATGTTCAGATTCTTGCAGATTTACTGGATGTGAAAGATGAACGCTGGCATCACGCAGTGGAAGGATATTTTGGAAATAATAAACTCCTGCTTGTAGTGGAACCTAAATATGTAAAAGAAGCAATGCAGATTTACCAGACAATGGATAAAAAGCGTTTCTCAAAAGCATCCATTTTGGATACCGAAAAATTGATGAAAGAGGAACATGAAGTACGCCCGGGTACATTAGCAGAAGAAGTGACTGCCAAAGAGCCTTATGTTCAGGCTTACGTGAACTTTTTCCTTGGAAATGTTACTAAGTGTGAATCTGTGGAAGAACTTACAACATGTAAAATCGGAGTTACGCCGGATTGTGTACTTTATCACAGCTATCGCCTGCAGCATATGAATCCAGAAAATTATACGAGACGTGCATATATTGGTGAAATGAGTATGCGTCATCGCATCCGCCGATTAGAAGAAAAATGTGAAAATCTGCAGGCAGAGAGACTTCCAGTACAAGAAGAACTGGAAGAAATTCGCCAGACAGCACAGCTTGAGATGCTGCATCAGTCAGTGGAAGACTATATGAGTTGGTTTGCTGACATGGATGAAATTGCTGTGAAAGAACGAAAGAAAGAAAAATTGATGGGAAAAATGCGTGCACTTCAGGAAACTTCTGTGTCTGCCTGGGAAAAAGAGAAAAAAGACATTTGGCAGAAGCAGGTAGAAACGAAGACACAGTTCCAAAAACTGCAGGAGCAGGTATGGGGCAGACAGCGCGAGATTGAAAAATTCAAGGAAGAATTGCTTCAAACAGAGGAAGGTCTGGCCGAACAGACACGAAAAATGGATGAATACAAATCAAATGGAACTTATTTTGCACAGGAAGAAGAATTCCAGAATTATTTATCCAGCAGAAAAACGGCAAATTATGAGTACTTGAAACGTCAGAAAATCGCGGAACGCTATCCACTTCTCGAACAAGAAGAAGCGGCTTACCAGAAACTGGTAGAAAAGAGAAGCGAATATCTGCGAGAGTATCCGAACCGAACATTTTCAACAGTGGCAAAAGAAAATACGGAGTATGAAAAACTGCTGAGTGGTTTGCAGTGTGAAGATTTGGAAACATTTAAAGAATCTGCGAAGGAACAGGCACGTTCGGCAGTGGAACATTTTAAGGATGACTTTATTTTCAAAATTCGAAGCGCAATTCGAGAAGCTTATCAGAGAAAAGATGAACTGAATCGAATTATCAGCAAGCTGGATTTCGGGAAAGATAAGTATCAGTTTGTGATTACAAAAAACAAAGGCGCAGATGGAAAATATTATAAGATGTTTATGGATGATGCGTTGCAGATTCATCCATCACAGCTTGCAGATTCTATGGATCATCAGTTGAACATGTTTACGATGAATCATGAAGATCAATACGGCGAGTTGATGAATGAGCTGATTAATATCTTTATTCCGCCAGAAAATGCAACGAAAGAAGAACTTGAGGAAGCAAAGAAAAATATGGATAAATATGCCGATTATCGTACATACTTATCCTTCGACATGCAGCAGATTGTGCGTGGAGAAAAGGAAATGACAATTGGCCTAAGTAAGATGATCAAGAAAAACTCAGGTGGGGAAGGGCAGAATCCTCTGTACGTGGCACTTTTGGCAAGTTTTGCGCAGGTTTATAAGATCAATCTAACGACGAAGATGCAGAGAAATCCAACGATTCGACTGGTTGTGCTGGATGAAGCATTCTCAAAGATGGATGCTGAAAAAGTAGCAAGTTGTATCTCGCTGATACGTGGGCTGGGCTTCCAGGCAATTATCAGTGCGACGAATGACAAAATCCAGAACTATTTGGAAAATGTAGATAAAACATTTGTTTATGCAAATCCAAATAAAAAGCATATTTCGATTCAGGAGTTTGAGAAAGCAGAGTTTGGCGAGTTGAAGCAGGAATAAGATAGTGCTTTTGGAAAAATAATTATATTGTTATAATAGCTTGAAAGAGGAATCACATAATGTGGTTCCTTTTTTAATGGATGAAAAAAAGTAATTCAAAAAGTTGTGGATTTTGTAATATAAATATGTTAAAATACAAAAAAGCATTAATTTTCTAATATTCTATGCGAAAGCGTATCTGAAAGACCTGTCTA
>CAZPZR010000015.1:0-9681 GCA_964591105.1 uncultured Lachnospiraceae bacterium
GTATATACTATAATTGATGCAAAATCAAGAAAAAAATGAGAAAAGCATATTTATGCATAAAACAATCATTTTTCATTGCATAAATGCATATTTAATGATAAAATATACAAATATTCTATTTATTGAGGGAGGAGCTAAGTATGAATTTTGTATTTTTATCTCCAAATTTTCCAAAAACATATTATAATTTTACGAAGTGTTTGAGAAACAACGGCGTAACAACACTGGGAATTGGCGATGAACCATATGATCAACTGAGTCAGGAGTTGAAGGATTCCCTAGTGGAATATTATAAAGTAAATAATCTGGAAGATTATGATGAAGTGTATCGTGCATTTGCTTTCTTTTCTTTTAAATATGGAAAGATTGACTGGCTGGAAAGTAATAATGAGTATTGGTTGTTGCGAGATGCACAGCTGCGAACAGATTTCAACATTACGACTGGCTTGAGAAATGACAATATTTCTGGTATTAAGTACAAAAGTAAAATGAAGGCATTCTACGAGAAGGCTGGTGTGAAGACAGCTAGATATCACCTGGTAACGACTGTAGAGGAAGGCTTGAAATTCGTAGAAGAAGTTGGATATCCAGTAATTGTAAAACCGGACAATGGTGTGGGAGCAGCGGCTACTTACAAGTTGAATAACGAAGAAGAATTGAGAGAATTCTATTATTTCTACCCATCTGTACAGTACATTATGGAAGAATTTATTAATGGAACGATTGTTTCTTACGATGGAATCTGTGATTCAAACCGTGATATTATATTTGAGACAAGTCACTATTTTGGTGATCCTGTTATGGACGTTGTAAATGATCATTTGGATCTGTGGTACTATTCAAGAAAAGAAATTCCAGAAGATTTGAAAGATGCAGGTCGAAGAACGATTAAGGCATTTGAAAGTGAATCACGTTTCTTCCATTGTGAATTCTTTGTGTTGAATGAAGATAAAGAAGGACTTGGAAAGAAAGGAGAAATCTTCGGACTAGAAGTTAATATGAGACCACCAGGAGGATATACTCCTGATATGATGAACTATGCAAATGATATTGATGTTTATCAAATTTGGGCAAATATGGTATGCTATGACCAAGGATATTTTGATCCAAATCAGAGACCTTACTCCTGTGTATATGCATCCAGAAGACGTGGTGCAGAATATTTACACACAAAGGAAGATATTTTCGAACGATATGGACAAAATATTATCACGTATGAAGAGATGCCGGAAGTGCTGGCCGGAGCCATGGGGGATTTTGCGTATACTGCAAGATTTACAACGGAAGAGGAAGTGCTTCGCTTCGTAGATTACGTATTAAAAAAATAAGGAAGGTGTAGAAAGATGTATACACAGTATTATAAAGAATATTCCCATAATCTTGGACGAGATATGGAATTTAAAGTTTATGGACATGCAGGGATTCCATTTGTGGTATTCCCATGTCAGGATGGTAAGTTTTATGATTTTGAAGACCGCGGAATGGTAGATACAGTTGCTGGACACATTGAAAATGGATTGATTCAGCTTTATTGTATCGGCTGTGTGGATGAAGAAACATGGAGTGCCAAATATGGAGATCACCATGGAAGAATCATGTGGCATCAGCAGTATGAAAAGTATGTGTGTGAAGAATTCCTTCCACGCCTGCATGAAATTCATGGAATTACTGACCCAACAGATTATCATGGAAGAGTTATGCTGACAGGAGCAAGCATGGGAGGTTACCACTGTGTGAACTTTTATTTGAGAAATCCAGATCTCTTTGGTGGATGCTTGTCACTGAGCGGATTGTTCCATGCATCTTATTTCTTTGAAAATTATAGCGATATGGATGTGTATTTCAATTCGCCAACAGATTACATGCGCAATATGCCATGGGATCATCCATATGTAAATGAGTATCGCGACGGAAAAATTGTAATCTGCTGCGGACAGGGTGCTTGGGAAGATGAGGCAAAGGTAGATGCCCGAATTATGAAAGAGCAGTTTGATCGTCTGGGTGTACCTGCATGGATTGACTTGTGGGGTGAAGATGTGAATCATGACTGGCCATGGTGGAGAGTTCAGTTCCCATATCACATCGATAAATTATTAGGATATTAGTGATGATTCAAGTGTATTTGGCAGAGACCGAACATCTGCAGGATCCAAAAGAATATCCACACTTGTTAGATATCTTTCCTGAAGCCAGGCGTAAAAAGATATTGGCATATGCCAGAAGAGAAAGTAGGATTCAAAGTTATGGAGCCAGCTTGCTACTTTACCGAGTTTTACAAGAACATGGGAAAACGATGGAAAATATTTTCTACGGAGAACATGGGAAGCCACTGATTGACGGGTTATTTTTCAATGTGTCACATTCGGGAGAGCGAGTGATGTGTGTAGTGTCATCGGAAGCAGTCGGATGTGATATTGAAAAAATCAAAGAAGGAGAGAATCTGGAACAGCGACTGGAGAAGGTTGCGAAACGATTCTTCTCGGAACATGAAGTGCGAAAGCTAGAGCATGCATCGGAAAATGAGCGAAAGACAGCGTTTTATCAGATATGGACAATGAAAGAAAGCTATGTCAAGATGACAGGAGAGGGCTTGACCATTCCGTTGGATTGCATAGAATTTGACTTGGACACTGGAAATGTGTATCGTGATGGAAAACGATGCCAGTGCGTTGTGAATGTGTGGGAGTCGGATGGATACTGGATGAGCGTCTGCGGAAGAGAAGCACTTGTGGAAGTTAGAAAAATTGAAGAATAGACAGAATATTAAGGGACGCAGATTATACTGTGTCCCTTAAGCTTTGTGAAATTGATAATATTCTTTTAAAAAGCACAATTTATATAATAAATGTTAGACTGAAAAGCACTTGGATATTAAAAAGAAAAGTGGTATGATATTAATGGTATATATTAAGCAATTGCCAAATAAACAAAAATATTAACCAATCTTAAAAAATATGGGAGGGTGAAATATGAAAAAGAATGTAGTCAAGCGTGTGGCGGCTTGGGTATTGATTGTCCTTATGGTATTCTCGGACGGATCTTTACAGACGTTGGCCGCTGCGGGTGATGAGCATGTGCATGCGGAGGAAACTGCGGATGAAGTAACTGCAACCGCGGATGATGAGCAGGCAGATGCAAAGGAAAATACTGATTTGCAAGTATTTCAAAAGGATATGGAAAAAATCCTGAAAAAATATCTTGGAAAAACGGTCATGTCTGAAAAAGCAGTTCAGGAAGTTATCTTGGATATGGACGAAGATACTTTTCATGAAGCAGAAAAGGACATTGAAGCATTCGAAAAAGAAGATTACTCTGTGTCTGAAAAAGAAAAGAGTTCTTTGGGAGATAGCTACAAGACCTACAAGTATTTTAGCAACAATGTAAAAGAATATTATGGAGTAGAAGCTGTAGCAGAAGATGCAGGTACTTTCACGCCAGTGGAGGGAATGTCTGTCAAGGTGACAAATGAAGGTGCGCTTGGTGCTGGTCAAGTAACTGCAACATCTGCAGATGGAAGTTTGAATGTTACAGCTACAACAAGTACAAGTTTTTTGGCTTCTCAAGCAAGTGCGAAGCTTGTGTTTACCAATACAAGTGGTGTAAAGGCAACAATTTCCTTCGATTGGGAAAGTGCGAATGGAATAGCAAGCTTGCAGATAGATGGGACATCTACAAGTGAGACATCTGGAAGTTACACGAAAGAACTTGCAGCAGGTGGAACTCTTAATATTACATTCAAATCTCCATCTGGAAAAGGGAATGCAGGATCTTTGGCAATTAAGAATATTCAATTGGTAGGAGCAACTGCAAATACAACCTTTACATATGATGAAGGAATGGGAACAGTTACATTTGCAGATGAAGTGTTGGCAAGTGGATCAACAAAGGAGATTCCATCTTCGGGAGTCAGACTGGTTGCAACACCAAAGGAAGGGTATTCTTTCCTTGGATGGAGAAAAAAGAGTGATTCTAATTTGTTGTCAACAAATGCTAACTACAAATTGATGGCAACAGAAGAGATGGAAGGAGAAACCATCTAAGCTGTTTTCTATAAAACAAAAGGCGGAGATGCACATTTCTTCGTAACTAAAAACTATTTGTTCGACAACTTAAACGAAGCTATTGACAGTGCAAATGGTGGAAGCGATAAGACAATTACTTTGGCAAATGATGGGATTTTGCCAAAAGGAGATTATACGATTCCTTCAGGAGTAACTTTACTTATTCCATTCGATGATGCGAATACATTATACACAACAACTCCTGGAACAACGAATGGAAACAATGATGAGTCATGGATTCAGCCAACTGCATATCGCACATTGACAATGGAGAAAGGTGCGAATTTAACAGTTGATGGGGCATTGAGCTTATCTGGTAAGATTTATGCGGCACACAGTCCAACATATGGTGCAGGTTCTCCGACAGGTCCAAGCAGTTTTGTAAACATGGAATCTGGCAGTAGCATCACGATTAACAATGGTGCGAAGTTATATGCATGGGGATATATTATTGGTAAGGGACATGTGACTGCAAAGAGTGGAGCTACTGTATACGAATGTTTCCAGATCAATGACTGGAGAGGTGGTACAGATACTACTTCTATTAAAAACAAAGTATTCCCATTGTCACAGTATTATGTACAGAATATTGAAGTTCCATTGACGATTGAACATGGTGCAGTGGAGAATGCGTATTCAGCCGTACACGTAAAATTGCTGGGTGCACAGGGAACAACAGTCACATTCTTTGGAACAAGTGATGCGATGTTCCAGCTGGAATCTGGTTCCATTACGAAAAAGTATGATGGTGCTACAGACCGCTTGGTAGTGTCTGTAGACGGAAGTATGAACATTTCACCAATGAAGATGAAAGTACCGGGAACAACATCCAGCATTAATTCGGCAGATTACAATTTGGCAATCAATAGTAATATCACCGTACAGGTGAATGGTGGTAGTCAGGTGAATATCAGTCAGGATATTGCAATGCTTCCGGGCTCTGAGATTTTAATTGAAAAAGATGCAACAGTAAAAGTAGCTGCTGGTACTGAAATCTATATTTATGATAAAGAACAGTGGGGCGGATATGCTGGAACTGGAAACAAAAAATTGATTCCGATTAATTATGCACCTGGAAAGACACACACTCGTACAGAAGCAGACTTAGTGGATGCTGAGATTCGTGTGGATGGTACAGTAGATGCATCAGAAGGAACGGTATATACGACTTCTGGTGGAGCAAACATTTACAGTAATGGTGGCGGAACAGTAGTATTAGGAACACCAGGTACTGACACAATTACTTATCAGTATGTTTATGAAGGTAATTATGTTGAAATTCCAATTACATCTGTACAACTGAAATATGAAAAAGATGGAAAAGAGATGTATTTGAATACATCTGAGAAAGGTGCAGGTACATACTATTATAAGGATGGTATCTGGCATACTCCTGGATGTAATGGGGCAGAGATTACAGAAATTGTAAAAGAAGCAACTTGTACAGAAAAAGGTGAAAAACTGGTCGGCTGTGCATGTCAGGAAAAGAAAACAGCAGAGATTGCACCACTTGGACACAAGGAAACGACAGTAAAAGCTAAAGAAGCAACCTGTACAGAGGGCGGACTTACAGAAGGTAAAAAATGTTCAAGATGTGATGTGATATTTGAAGAACAAAAGCCAACAGAAGCACTGGGACATGCATATGAAGAGTTTTCTGTAAAAGAAGCAACTTGTGAAGTAGATGGAGAAAAAACTTTTCAGTGTTCACGTTGTAAAGATATTAAAACAGAAGTATTAGAAGCAACTGGACATCAAGCTGGAAAAGAGTCTATAGAAAATATTACACCAGCAACATGTAAAGCAGAAGGTAAGCATGACGTAGTTGTTCGCTGTGAGGTGTGTGAGGAAGTTATTTCTTCTGAAACAATTACTTTACCGATGAAAGAACATAATCAGGAACGTGTTATAGAAGGTTATGAACCAACTTGTACAACAACTGGACTGACAACGGGATATCGTTGTTCTATGTGTAATGAATTACAGGTGGCTCAGGAAGAAATTTCAGCCAAAGGACACAGTGAAGTTACAGATAAAGCGGTAGAACCAACTTGTACAGAAACAGGACTTACAGAAGGAACGCATTGCTCTGTATGTAATGTGATAATTGTGGCACAGAAAAAACTTGGTGCAAGTGGACATCAGAATGCTTCACCTGTAAAAGAAAATGAAAAGGTTGCAACTTGTACGCAAGACGGTTCTTATGATTTGGTAGTGTATTGCACTGTATGTCATGAAGAACAATCAAGAACAACAACGGAACAATTAGCACTGGGACACAAAAAAGAAGAAGAACCAGTGATTGAAAACCAAAAAGAAGCAACCTGTTACGAAAAAGGAAGCTATGATGAAGTGTATTATTGCTCTGTGTGCGAAGAAGAAGCATCAAGAGAACATAAAACAACTGAGATGCTTGCACATACACCAGGTGAAGCAAAAATAGAAAATATTGTGCTTCCAACATGTAATGCAGAGGGAAGCTATGATGAAGTCGTATATTGTACGGTGGAAGAATGTAAGGCGGAAATTTCCCGAAAGAAAATTGCGACAGCAAAATTGAGTCACAATATTGTAACAGACGAAGCTATCGAGGCGACTTGTACAGAGCCAGGACTTACAGAAGGAAGTCACTGTTCATTGTGTAATAAAGTATTTGTAGAACAAACGGAAACAACAGCGTTAGGACATGAGGAAGTTACAGATAAAGCAGTAGCAGCAACTTGTACAGAAATAGGCCTTACAGAAGGAAAACACTGCGAAAGATGTGAGAAAATCCTGGTGGCTCAGGAAGAAGTGAAAGCACTGGATCATAAAGCGGGAGCAGAAGCAACTTGTACATCATCACAGACCTGTGAAAGATGTGGAGTAGAATTACAGCCAATGCTGCCACATACAGAAGCTGAACTTCCAGCAGTAGCACCAACCTGTACAGAAAAAGGGTTAGAAGCGGGAACAGAATGTTCTGTGTGTCATAAGGTACTGAAAGCACAGAAAGAAATCGAAGCAACTGGCCATGAATGGGATGATGGAGAGATAACAGTACAGCCAACTTGTACGGGTACTGGAGTAAAAACGTATCAATGTACAAATTCTGGATGTAAAGAAACAAAAACAGAAATTGTAAATGCAGCAGGTCATAAGACGGAAACAGATGCAGCAGTAGCGCCAACCTGTACACAAGATGGTAAAACAGAAGGTTCTCACTGTTCTGTATGTAAAATCACATTGGTGAAACAAAATGCAGTAGATGCACTGGGTCACGAAGGAGGAGAACCAACAGAAGAAAATCGCGTAGAGCCAACTTGTACAGAAGAAGGTCACTATGAAGAAGTAGTTTACTGCAGAAGAGAAAACTGTACGGAAGAACTTTCACGTAAGACGGTAACACTTGAAGCGTTGCAGCATCAGCCAGGAGAACCAACAGAAGAAAGTCGCGTGGAGCCAACTTGTACAGAAAAGGGAAGTTATGAGGAAGTGATCTACTGTACAAGAGAAGGTTGTGAAACGGAATTATCTCGTACAACAAAAGAACTGGATATGGTTGAACATACACCAGGAGCAGAAGCAACTTGTACGGATGATCAGATTTGTACAGTGTGCAAAACAGTTCTGACAGGCAAACTTGGACATGATTACGAAGAGGAAATCCAAAAAGCGGCATCATGTGAAGAAGCAGGATTGGCAAAATATACATGTAGTCGATGCGAAGACAGCTACGAAAAGGAACTCGAAGCGACTGGACATCTTTGGCTGACAGGAGGAGGAAAAGAGCCGACTTGTACAGAACCTGGATTTGCATCCATTAAGGTATGTTACTATTGTCGTACAGAAGCATCCGGTGGTGAAATTCCAGCGAAGGGTCATAGCCATGAAAGCAGAGTGACTAAGGAAGCGACATGTGCGGAAGAAGGAATTCGAACATATACTTGTGTAAGATGTGATGATTCTTATACAAAACCAATCGAAAAAATAGCTCATACAGAAGAAATCATAAACGGAAAAGCAGCAACCTGTACCAACGATGGACTTACGGATGGAAAGATTTGTAAGGTATGTAAGACGGTTCTTGTAGAACAAGAAAAGATTGGTGCTTTGGGACATAATGTAGTTGCCGAAGACGATAAAGTGGCGACCTGTACGGAAGATGGTTATGTAGGAGCAAAAACATGTTCTATATGTGAAGAAACTTTGGAAGCAAGAAAAGTAATAAAAGCATCAGGACATCAAGAAGAAACATTAAAAGCAGTAGAAGCAACCTGTACGAAGACAGGACTTACAGAAGGTAAGAAATGTTCTGCATGTAGTACAATCCTTGAAGAACAGCGTGTAATCGATAAGATTCCACATCCATGGAATGAAGGAGAAATTACGTTAAATCCAACATGTACAGGAACAGGCGTATTACTGAAAACATGTGAGGCTTGTGGCGAGACAACAACAGAAGAAATTAAAGCATCAGGACATCAAGAAAAAAAATTAGAAGCCGTAGAAGCAACCTGTACGAAGACAGGACTTACAGAAGGTAAGAAATGTTCTGTATGTGGAGTGACAACTGTAGCACAAGAAGTTGTGAAAGCAAAAGGTCATACACCAAGCGAAAAAATTCAGATTGAAAATAGAAAAGATGCCACATGTACGACAGAAGGTTCTTATGAGGAAGTAGTATATTGTATGGTAGAAGGATGCCATGCAGAAATCAGTCGTACCAAACATACACTTGATGTACTTAACCATACGATTGTTACGGATGAAGCAGTAAAAGCAACTTGTACAGAGCCAGGACTTACAGAAGGAAGTCACTGTTCTGCATGTAATACTGTGTTTGTAGCACAGAAAAAAATAGAAGCGAGCGGTCATACAATCGTTACAGACACAGCCGTAGCAGCAACCTGTACAGAGCCAGGACTTACAGAAGGAAAACATTGTTCCGTATGTAGTACTGTGTTATTACCTCAAGTAAAACTTGATGCGAACGGACATACAAGTGTTACAGATGGAGCGGTAGAGGCAACTTGTGAAGAAACAGGATTAACGGAAGGAAGCCATTGTTCCGTATGTAATGAAGTTCTGAAAGCACAAGAAGTTGTAAAAGCAAAAGGTCATACAGAAGTTGTAGACAAAGCAGTGAAGGCAACTTGCGAAGAAACAGGATTAACAGAAGGAAGTCATTGTTCCGTATGTAAAGTAGTTCTGAAGGCACAAGAAGTTGTAAAAGCAAAAGGCCACACAGCGGTTGTAGATGAAGCAGTAGAAGCAACTTGTGAGACACCAGGACGTGGAGCAGGAAGTCACTGTTCTGTATGTAACAAGGTATTGATTGTGCAGGAAAAGATTCCAGCGAAAGGTCATACAACTGTTGTAGATGAAGCAGTAGAAGCAACTTGTGAAACACCAGGATTAACAGCAGGAAGTCACTGTTCTGTATGTAAAAAAATATTAGTAGATCAGAAAGAAATTGATGCAAAAGGTCATACAGAAGTAACAGTTCGCGGAAAAGCAGCAACTTGTACAGAGCCAGGACTTACAGAAGGTGTGAAATGTTCTGTATGTAATACTGTATTAGTGGCACAGGAAGAAATAAAAGCCAAAGGTCATACAGAAGTTGCAGACGAAGCAGTGG
>CAZPZR010000015.1:9781-33857 GCA_964591105.1 uncultured Lachnospiraceae bacterium
AGGCAACTTGTACAAAGAGTGGTCTTACAGAGGGAAGTCACTGTTCTGTATGTGATACTGTATTAGTAGCACAGGAAGAAGTAAAAGCCAAAGGTCATACAGAAGTTGCAGACGAAGCAGTGGAGGCAACTTGTACAAAGAGTGGTCTTACAGAGGGAAGTCACTGTTCTGTATGTGAGAAAACACTTGTGCAGCAGAAGTCCATTCCAGCAAAAGGTCATGAACGAGTAACTGATGAAACAGTAGAAGCAACTTGTGAAACACCTGGTCTTACAGCAGGAAGTCACTGTTCTGTATGTAGCGAAGTATTGGTAGAACAGAAAGAAATTGAAGCTAAAGGCCATACAGAAGTTGTAGATGAAGCATTAGAAGCAACTTGTACAAAGACAGGATTTACAGAAGGAACACACTGTTCTGTATGTGAGAAAGTATTAGTAGAACAAGAAGAAATACCAATGTTAGAACATGAGTGGGGAACTGGTCGTGTAAGTACCGTACCAACTTGTGAAAAAGAAGGGGTTCGCACCTTTACATGTGCCGTGTGCAGAAACACAAAAGAGGAAGCAGAACCAAAACTGGAACATGATCTGAAGAAACACGAAGCACGCAAACCTACTTATACAGAAGTGGGTTGGGAAGCTTATGAATCATGTGCACGTGAAGGATGTAACTACACAACAAAAGTAGAGATTCCAGCATTAGGAGAGCCAGTGATTGACAGCTATGATGAATTCATCAAGAACTTGGCAATCTTAGAAGATATTACAGATACATATGTGAAGAAAGTATCTCCAGGAAAAGATCCAGTAATGTTGATGGTCAAGTACATTCGTACAGGTGTCGAACGTTACAACTCCGGTTCATGGAATATCATGGCTGGTTATGAAGATACAGATTTTGCAAAATATGTAGCAAAATACGAAGCAGACTACAATTTGAAACTGGAAGACGGCGAAGAATTGATGGCTGTTACAGGATTAAAGAATTTAAATGTATTTAAGCTTCCAAATGGAGACGAAGCAGATATCGGACATGTATTTGGTACTATGGATATTTCTTACACCAATGCATCCAGTGAAGCTCATGCGGATGTAGCAGGATGGGGTGGAGATATCGCAGACTTAATCAGTCTTGCAGATCAGTTTGGCGTAAAAGCGGATACGATGGAAGGCATGGTAGCTGAAATCGAAGAACTGTATTTTGGAAAGACAAAAGAAGATATTATCCGAGACTATGGAGTTGAACCAACAGAAGGTTCCTTCAGCTATACAGACGTGAAGGGTGACTTGGATGGCTACTATATTATGCAGCAGATCTACGGTCGTGATTACGAAAAAGGAACAATGACAGATATTCTCGGCGGATATTTGACAAGCAGTTTGAATATGGAACAGCGAGCATCCTATTTCTTAAAGAAACGATTAAAGGGTGTAAGTCTTCGTACAGAAGTGCGTGATACTGTTTATAACGAGTATGTGACCAATAGTGTAATTGCTACACTGGAAGGTACGAGAGAATATGTATCTGACAATGAAACAATAGCAAAGATTCGTGAAGCATGTTGTTATGTATGGGCAGATTACTTGTGCAAACTGGCCGGTGATTACGTAGAGATAAAAGAAAATGTATATTATGATGTATTTTCTTCTGAATCTTCTACATTGGCACCTGGTATCACACAGGAAATCAAGCTTGCGAAGACAGCAGACGACAAACAGATGAAGTTTTATCTGGCAACAGCAGATTTGAGCAATGAAAATGTTCAGATTTATGCAAACTACAAAGATAATGATCCAAGTAAAGGATGGGGCATGTCTCGTACGACAAGTCAGATGAATGCAGCACAGAAGAGATATGGAGACCCAGAAAGCGAAGAGTACATTGAAAACTATAATGTAATCGCAGGTATCAATGCCAGCGGTTATAACATGAGTACTGGTCAGCCAAGTGGATTGTTAACAATGCGAGGCGTTGAATATAGTCCAATTTCATCTAACGGATTCTTTGGAATTCTTGACGATGGAAGCGCAATGATCGGAACACAGAGTGATTACTACAAATACAAAGATCGCATCCAGGAAGCAGTCGGAGCATTTGGCGGTACACCAATCATTAAAGATGGTAAGGTGGTAGGAACACCAAGTGAAGCATACTGGGATAAACGATACAGCCGTACGGCAATTGGTATCACAAAGACTGGTAAGGTTGTCTTCATGGTATTGGATGGACGTCAGGGAGAATTCTCTTGTGGCGGTAGTGTAGAAGAAGTTGCACAGATTATGTTGGAAGCAGGATGTGTAGAAGCAATCCACTTAGATGGTGGTGGTTCCTCTACTTATGCAGCACGCCCAGAAGGGGAAGAAGAAATCCGCGTGGTAAATAGTCCATGTGATGGAGCAGAACGTTCCGTATCCTCCTCTTTGATGATGGTTTCAACAGCACCAAGTTCCACAGCATTTGATCGTGCAGTCTTAAGTAGTGAATACTCTTACCTTGCAACAGGAGCAAGCACACAGTTTACAGCAACAGCAGTAAGTGCAACAGGTAATGTTGTGGATATGCCAGAAGGTGTAGCTTGGGAAATTTCAGATGAAACAATCGGTAAGATCACAGAAGACGGAACATTCACAGCTTTACAGCTTGGAGCGGTTGATGTGAACCTGGTATTAGACGGTACAGTGATTGGAACTAGAAAAGTTCATGTTGTAGAACCTGATAATGTATATTTCGATAAAGAAACCATTAGTGCAATTTATGGACAGCCAGCAGAACTTCCAGTCAAAGCTGTTTATGAAGGAAAACAGGTTGCAATAACAGAAAAAGACGTTGTATTGTCATTAACAAATGATGAGTCTGGAATTTTAGACGGATTTAAATTTACAGCAAATGAAGAATCAGGTTTAAGACAGACAAGAATCGAGGCCGCATTGGCTCACGATACAGAAGTAACAGCAATGATTACGATTGCGTTATTTAGAGAAGACGAAGCAAGCTTCAATTTTGAAAAGGCAACTGGTGGAGATTATCAGTTGGCATGGAATCGAGAAGTGTCAAACTCCGAATTAGAAGGAACAACATCTTATCGTGCAATCAATACAGAGGAAGAGATGGTAACATCTTATACATTTGCGATTGATATGAGTAAGATTGATATCCCGGAAAAACTTCAGGATTTAACTTATATGCTTCCAGGAGCAGACTTAGAAGGAGCATCTGCATGGACATTCCTTATGCAGTTGGCAGAGAGAATCAGTGAACTGACAAACGTTACTGCAACCTTCAAGTTCGACCCAAGTGTAGAGGTTGATTATTCAGAACTTACAGTATCAAATGAATACTTCAAGTTGAATAAGATTAATGGAGTTACTTTTGATAAGGAAACAAATACTTTGACACTTAAACTTGCCTGGGTGGACCAGACAGAACCAATTGATGCAGATACAGCAAATCTATTATGTATCTTAAGTGGATTGAAACTGACACCGAAAGAAGAAGGTGCAGCATGGACATCTGCAAAACAATTGTCTTTGGTTCATGAAGGAAACATCAGCTATGATGTATATATGCGTGCGAATGAACTTTACACATTTGCTCTGAGAGAAGAAAACCAGCAGATTTATGACCTGTATCCATTTGAAAATGAAAATGTAAAACCGGGAGAAGAAGTGGAACGAGGCGGACATTTCAGTGCCGTATACAAAGACTTCAAAGATAGTTATACATTGATCAATGCAGAAAAAGATGGCTGGGTTATCGAAGATAAAGGTTATGCTTACTATGAAAATGGAGAAAAATATGTAGGCATTCAGCAGGTGGATGGATACTATTATGACTTTGGTGACAAGGGAATCAATTCTGGTAAAGAAAAATACACTGGAGATATGACAGACAAAGATGGTAATGAATATTATATTCGATACGGTCAGAAACATAGTGGATGGCTGACTCTCGATGAAGAAGTTCGTTACTATAATCCAGAAACAAGTATTCGCGAAGAGTTGAAAGTAGAAGAGACACCATCTACATGTATTGCCGATGGACATTGTATTTACACAACAAAATCTGGTGAAGTTAAACGTGTAAATTATGATGATGCAGGTGGACATGAATATGTGGAACAGGAAGACGGTTCTTGCGTATGTTCTGTATGTGGACATGTACGAATTGAAATGGAAGAATGTACTGTAAAATTAGGAACGACAGTATACACATATAACGGTAAGAAGAAGAGTCCATCAACAACAGTAAAGAGCAAAGACGGAAGAACATTAATTCGAAAGGGTGAAAGTACACACCCAGATTACAAAGTAAGTTATGCAAACAATGTAGACGTGGGAACAGCAACTGTAACAATGACTGCAAGTAAGTATGGTGCATATGTAGACTTGACAACATGGCGAGGAAACGCGGCAGGATCAACAACCAGAACTTATGAGATTCGTCCGGACCTTCCAACAAATGTAAAAGTTACAAAGAAGGACAAAACAGTAAAACTTAGCTGGACAGCTGCAAAAGCACCAGAAGTAACTTATGTAATCTACCGTTCTGCAGACGGTGCGTCATGGACAAAATATGGTGAAACAAAAAATAAAACATTTACATTAGATGCAAGTGCAGACAAAGGATGTGCTTTCAAAGTGGGCACTTACAAAGTAGTGGAAGGAAAAACATATAAGTCCGTATCAACAACGAGCAACGTATCTTATGGATGTGCAGTATTTGTAGGAAACCGTGAAGATGGAGTTCCAACATTGAAATGGTGCAAGATCAGCGGTGCAAAATCCTACGAGGTATATCGCTCTACGAAGAAGAATAGTGATTTCAAGAAAGTATCAACAACAAAGAATACTTCATATAGTCATACTTCTTCCAAAGAAAACACAACATACTATTATTATGTAAGAGCAGTTCTGTCCAACGGAACAAAGGTGAAAAGTGACATTGTATCTAATGTACGCTTGGCATCTGGTTCATTCAAAGTACGAACAAGCAATCGTTCCAGCGATGGTAAACCAATGTTTACATGGTCAAAAGTGAAAGGTGCGAAATCATACAAGATATATCGTGCTACATCACCAAACGGAACATATAAGTCTCTTTCTACGACTACGAAAACCACCTATACAAACACTTCTGCAACAGCAGGATACACCTATTACTATAAAGTAAAAGCAACACTTTCAAATAGTAAGACAAAGATAAGTGGTGTTGTTCGCAACAAAGCGTTGGTTCAGGATAAGGATTTCGTGGTTTCAGTAAAAGATAATACAAATGGACAGCCAAAACTGACTTGGAAATCCAATGGTGCAGTTTCTTACACCATTTATCGAGCAACCAGCCAGAACGGAACATATAAGAAAATGTCGACCGTTAAGGGAACTTCTTATACGAATACGTCAGCTGTCAAAGGAAAAACGTATTATTATAAAGTGAAAGCAACGTTCAAAGATGGCAATGTGTTATATAGCAAATCTTACAAAAAGACAGTAAAGAAATAGTGTGAATGAAAGAGCTTCGAGGAAATCTTAGATTTCTTCGAGGCTCTTTTTGTAAGGGGAAATTAGTAATGCTTTTTTGTACATTTTTCTAAAAGATTAATTAGTGCATACAATCCCATTGCCATAATACAAAGGAGCACAATACTCATGAGAAGCCAATCCATTTTAAACACCTGACTGCTATAGATAATCAGATATCCAAGTCCATTTCGGGCAGCTAGAAATTCTCCAATAATCACACCAACTAGACACAAGCCAATATTTACCTTCATATTACTAATGATCGCAGGAATGGAACTGGGAAGAACAACTTTTGTTAACACTTGTAATTTTGTTCCCTGCAGTGTGTAGATGATTTTAATTTTTCCAGGATCCACAGTTGTAAAGCAAGTATATAGATTCAGGATGCTCCCAAAGATTGCCACTGAAATTCCGGCTACAATGATGGTCGTTTGATTGGCACCAAGCCAGACGATGAGAAGTGGCGCGAGAGCAGATTTCGGCAAGCTGTTTAACACGACCAGATAAGGATCTAGAATTTCGGAAAGCTTTTTACTGGACCAAAGGAGAACCGCAACCAGAATACTGATTCCTACAACGAGAATAAAACTGATGATTGTCTCGTAAAGCGTGACTCCCAGGTGGAGAAAAATACTTCGATCAAGTACCATCGTCCAAAAGCAAAGTGCAATTTTTGATGGCGAACTAAAAATAAATGAATCGATGATTCCAGTGTTTGCACTAAATTCCCAAATAAACAAAAAACTTAGAAGAATCAGCACGCGGGAGATGTGCACGATTCGTTGATGTTTTCGGATGCGAAGTAGATAATTCTGTTGTCCGGCAGAGAGGTGTTGCGTAGGTTTATTCATCCTCATTCAGCTCCTTCCAGATTAGATTAAAATAAGTCTTAAATTCAGGTGCATTTCGTCGATTGAGTGGAGTATCTTCTTCCAAGTCAAAAATCAAAGGAATGGTCTGCTTAATGGTTGCTGGACGCCCGGAGAGGATGATTACACGGTCAGCAAGAGAAATTGCCTCGGAAAGGTCGTGGGTGACAAGCAACGCAGATTTCTGTTCACGACGTATAATCTGACCAATATCATCTCCAACATTCAATCTTGTCTGATAATCCAATGCCGAAAATGGTTCATCTAAAAGGAGAAGCTCTGGGTCAAGAACCAAAGTGCGAATCAAAGCTGCGCGCTGGCGCATGCCTCCAGACAATTCGGAGGGACGTGCATGTTCAAATTGTTTCAATCCATACAAATCTAATAGTTCATGAGCTTTGGCGCGAGTTCTGGCAGACATCATATGTTGCACTTCTAGACCAAGAAGCACGTTATGATAGATAGTGCGCCATTCGAAAAGTTCATCATGTTGAAGCATATAGCCAACATTTGTTGTGCTTTCGCGCTGATATTTTCCATTGATTTTAATCAGTCCTTTTTCTGGGGACAAGAGTCCTGCAATCAGAGATAAAAGTGTTGATTTTCCACAGCCGGAAGGGCCAACGATGGATACGAATTCACCTTTATTTACAGAAAATGAAAGATCTGTCAGTGCAGGGGTTTCTCCATCAGGGGTATGATAAGCGTAATGAATATGTTTGAGTTCTAGAACTTGCTCCATAAGGACCTCCAAGAAAAAATATATGATGTTGTGGTCAAAAAGCCCCAACAATGATGCCTACGGATTGTTTCGTGCTTTGTACTCCCACAATCCTGCCAAAGGTCCTTCAACTACTTATGAGCAAGCTCATGTGGTTTTGGACCTTGGGAACCTGGCATCATATATATTAGTTTATGAATGTTTAAAATAACGGTGCAGGTTTCTACTTGAAACTCAGACAAAGACACGTTATAATTTCAAGAAGGTAACGCGATGAAATTTGGGAGGTTTGTATTTTGAATTACCAGAAAGAATTGGAGAAATTAATTGATCGACTTGTGGCAGAAGAACGAGTGCCCAAATTACTGCTTCATAGTTGTTGCGCACCATGCAGCAGTTATGTGTTGGAGTATTTGAGCAATTACTTTGAAATCACAGTTTTTTACTACAATCCGAATATTTACCCAGAGCAAGAGTACGAAAAGCGTGTAAAGGAACAGCAGGAACTGATTCGACAGATGCCTGCCAAGCATCCAATTTCGTTTGTAGAAGGTCCATTTGAAAAAGAAAAGTTTTATGAAATGGCAAAAGGGCTTGAAGATGTACCGGAAGGCGGTGCGAGGTGTATGAAGTGCTATGAGATGCGTCTGCGTAAAACGGCAGAACTGGCTAAGAAAGAACGCTTTGACTACTTTACAACGACATTGAGTATCAGTCCATTAAAGAATGCAGAAAAACTGAATAAAATTGGACTTCATCTTGCGGAAATCTACGAAGTAGAATACTTGCTTTCTGACTTCAAAAAGAAGAATGGATACAAACGTTCTACGGAACTTTCGCGTGAATACGGGCTTTATCGACAGGATTATTGCGGGTGCGAGTTTTCCGTTCGTGAAGATACGTAGAGGTGTTTTGGATTTTTTATGTTGATATAATGCAAATTAATTCAAAAATATTTGATTTTATGCAAAAGTGTGGTACAATCGTATACATATTTTACTTGGAAAGGATGAGAACGCATGGCACAGTTATGGGGCGGACGTTTCACAAAAGAGACAGATCAGCTGGTTTATAATTTTAATGCATCAATATCTTTTGACAAAAGATTTTATGCACAAGATATTCAGGGAAGCATTGCACATGTCACAATGCTTGCAAAACAGGGGATTCTTACAGAAGAAGAGAAAGTACAGATTATAGATGGATTGAACGGAATCCTGAATGATGTGGAATCTGGAGCATTAGAGATTTCACATAAGTATGAAGATATTCATAGCTTCGTAGAAGCAACATTGATTGATCGAATCGGAGATGCTGGTAAGAAGTTACATACAGGAAGAAGCCGCAACGACCAGGTGGCATTAGATATGAAACTTTATACAAGAGAAGAAGTTGTTGCATTGGATGATCTGGTGAAGGATTTGTTGAATGTAATCCTTTCAATTATGGAAGAACATACTGAGACTTATATGCCAGGTTTTACACATTTACAGAAAGCTCAGCCAATTACATTGGCACATCACATGGGAGCTTATTTTGAGATGTTTAAGCGTGATCATGAACGTTTAATGGACATTCATAAGAGAATGAATACTTGTCCACTTGGTTCTGGAGCACTTGCTGGAACAACTTATCCATTGGATCGTGATTATACGGCAGAACTTCTTGGATTTGATGGACCAACATTGAATAGTATGGATGGAGTTTCTGACAGAGATTATTTGATTGAACTTCTGGCAGCAATGTCCACAATTATGATGCACTTGAGCAGATTTTCAGAGGAAGTGATCATCTGGAATTCGAATGAATATAAGTTTGTTGAGATTGATGATGCTTATAGTACAGGAAGCAGTATCATGCCTCAGAAAAAGAATCCGGACATTGCTGAACTTGTAAGAGGAAAGACTGGTCGTATCTACGGAGCACTCAATGCACTTCTTACAACAATGAAGGGAATTCCACTTGCTTACAACAAAGATATGCAGGAAGATAAGGAATGGGCATTTGACGCTATTGATAATACAAAAGGATGTCTTGCATTATTTACCGGAATGCTTCGTACAATGCAGTTTAATAAAGAACGCATGGCAGAAAGTGCAATGCATGGATTTACGAATGCTACAGATGCGGCAGACTATTTGGTAAATAAAGGAGTTCCATTCCGTGATGCACACGGCATCGTAGGAAGATTGGTATTGACTTGTCTGGATAAAAAGATTGGTCTATCAGAACTTCCACTAGAAGAATATAAAGAAATCTCTCCAGTATTTGAAGACGATATCTATGAAGCAATCAGTCTTGAGACCTGTGTTAATAAGCGTCTTACGATTGGTGCACCAGGAAAATGCGCAATGGAAAAAGTAATTTCTATTTATAAAAAGTATATGGAGGAATAAGGTTATGGATCAGAAACTCAAAGTAGGAATTTTGGGAGCAACAGGGATGGTAGGACAGCGCTTTATTGCACTTCTTGAGAATCATCCATGGTTTGAAGTAGTAACAGTGGCAGCAAGCCCACGTTCTGCGGGAAAAACGTACGAAGAAGCAGTAGGCGGACGTTGGAAGATGACAACACCAATGCCAGAAGCTGTGAAGAATCTTGTGGTTGCCAATGTCAATGAAGTAGAAAAGGTTGCATCTGGCGTAGACTTTGTATTTAGTGCAGTGGATATGTCTAAAGATGAAATTCGTGCCATTGAGGAAGCATATGCAAAGACAGAAACTCCAGTTGTGTCTAACAACAGTGCTCACAGATGGACACCAGACGTACCAATGGTTGTGCCAGAGATTAATGCAGAACATTTTGATGTAATCGCAGATCAGAAAAAACGTTTGGGAACAACACGCGGATTTATTGCTGTAAAACCAAATTGTTCTATTCAGAGCTACACACCATGTCTGAAAGCATGGGAAGAGTTTGGTCCAAAGGAAGTTGTTGCAACAACATATCAGGCAATTTCTGGAGCAGGTAAGACATTTAAAGACTGGCCAGAAATGGTTGAGAACATTATTCCATATATTGGTGGAGAAGAAGAAAAGAGTGAACAGGAACCACTTCGTGTACTTGGTAAAGTGGAAGATGGCGTGATCGTGAAAGCAGAACTTCCAAAGATTACTTGCCAGTGCGTGCGTGTTCCAGTGTTAAATGGACATACTGCAGCTGTATTCATTAATTTTGAAAAGAAACCTACAAAAGAGCAGTTGATTGAAAAATTAGTGAATTTCAAAGGATTCCCACAGGAAGCAAATCTTCCAAGTGCTCCAAAGCAGTTTATCCAGTACTTAGAAGAAGATAATCGTCCACAGGTAACAATGGATGTTGATTATGAAAATGGAATGGGCGTATCCATCGGACGCTTGAGAGAAGATTCTATGTTTGATTTCAAATTTATCGGTCTTTCTCATAACACAGTTCGTGGTGCAGCTGGCGGTGCTGTACTTTGTGCAGAAGCATTGACAGCAAAGGGCTATATTCAGGCAAAATAAAGAAATAATAGAGGTCATTGTACGGAAGGTACAGTGACCTTTTGCTATGCAAAAATGGAGGAACGCGTAATCTGGTTGTACTTGAAAAAATATTTTACACACTGTCTCAAAAGTGATAGAATAGAAAAATATCAGTCAAGAGATATGAATAAAATGAAGGAGTATCATCTATGGGGAAATCACTCTACATAGCGGAGAAACCAAGTGTGGCGCAGGAGTTTGCCAAGGCACTCCATTTAACGACAAAGCGAAAAGATGGCTATCTGGAAGCGGATGATGCAATCGTAACCTGGTGTGTAGGACATTTGGTTACAATGAGTTATCCTGAAGAATATGACCCATCTTTGAAGCGATGGAATCTGGAGACACTGCCGTTCATTCCGCAGGAGTTTAAATATGAAGTTATACCGGCTGTTGCAAAGCAATTTAAGATTGTGGCAGGGCTGTTGAATCGAAAAGATGTAGATACCATTTATGTGTGTACGGACTCGGGACGAGAAGGAGAGTACATTTACCGACTTGTGGAACAGGAAGCACATGTGCAAGGCAAGAAGCGCCGTCGTGTCTGGATTGACTCGCAGACGGAAGAAGAGATTCTGAGAGGAATTCGAGAGGCTAAAGATTTAAGCGAGTACGACAATCTGTCTGCATCCGCATATTTACGAGCTAAAGAAGATTATCTAATGGGAATAAACTTTTCCAGATTGCTGACATTAAAGTATGGAAACAGTATTTCCAATTATTTGAATACAAAGTATGCAGTTATTTCCGTGGGGCGTGTGATGACATGCGTTCTTGGAATGGTTGTGCGTAGAGAACGTGAGATTCGTGAATTCGTGGAGACTCCATTTTACCGTGTACTTTCCACAATTGGAGAGCCAGGACTTACCTTCGAAGGTGAGTGGCGTGCAGTGAAGGGTTCCCACTGGTTTGAATCCTACGATTTATATAAAGAGAATGGATTTAAGAAGCGAGAAAAGGCAGAGGAACTGATTCGCTATTTGAGCGAACCAACACCAGTACAGTGCCAAATTCTTTCCATCGAGAAAAAGAAGGAGAAAAAGAACCCGCCACTATTGTTTAACCTTGCAGAGCTTCAGAATGAGTGTTCAAAGCGATTTAAGATCAGTCCGGATGAAACATTACGCATTATTCAGGAAATGTATGAACGTAAGCTTGTAACTTATCCGAGAACGGATGCCAGAGTCTTATCCACAGCTGTGGCAAAGGAAATTCATAAGAATTTGAATGGACTGATGAAATATGCACCTGCAGTTCCATATTTACAGGAGATTGTTCAGTTTGGAAGTCACAAGGGGTTGGAAAAGACCAGATATGTGAATGACAAACAGATTACAGACCACTATGCAATTATTCCGACAGGGCAGGGGCTGAACGCGTTAGCTTCACTTCCGGATTTGTCAAAGAAGGTGTATGATGTAATTGTGCGACGATTCCTGAGTATCTTTTATCCAGCTGCAGTTTACCAGAAGGTGTCAATCGTGACAAAGATTAAGGAAGAGTCGTTCTTCTCGAGTTTCAAAGTGTTGGCGGAAGAGGGGTATTTGAAAGTGGCAGGAATTCCTGGAGGAAAGAAATCTTCGTCTGAAGATGATGCGGAAAAAGATACAGATGCGGACTTTTTCAAAAAGATTCAATCCTTGAAGAAGGGAATGATCCTTCCGGTTCAGAATCTTGAAATCAAAGAAGGAAAGACATCCCCTCCAAAACGTTACAATTCCGGTTCTCTGATTCTTGCAATGGAGAATGCGGGGCAGTTAATCGAAGACGAAGAACTGCGAGCACAGATTAAAGGTAGTGGAATTGGAACCAGTGCGACACGTGGAGAAATCCTAAAGAAACTGTTCCATAATAAATATCTGGCATTGAATAAAAAGACTCAGATTGTAACACCGACAATGATGGGAGAAATGATTTATGACGTTGTAGATCATTCTATCCGCTCACTTTTGAATCCGGAACTTACTGCGAGCTGGGAAAAAGGCCTGACTTATGTGGCAGACGGCGAAATTACTTCTGAGGAATATATGCAGAAACTAGATCATTTTATCACCAGTAGGACACAGGCAGTGAAGATGACTAACAACCAATATCAGCTTCGCACCTGTTATGATAAAGTAGCAGCATTTTATAAGAAAAAGTAAAGGAGATAGTTTGTATGGAAGCATTGACAGTAAAAGAATTGTACACATTGGACGAGACAATCGCAAAGGATCTTTTCGAAGATGTTACTTATCCTTGGGAAGTTCTTCCAAAGATTAGTTCCTTTATTCTGGAGCTTGGAGCAACACTTTCAGAAGAAGAATATGAGAAGGTTGGCGAGGATGTATGGATTGCAAAGTCTGCGAACGTGTTTGCATCCGCATACATTCATGGACCTGCGATTATTGGAAAGAATGCAGAGGTGAGACACTGTGCATTTATCCGTGGAAACGCAATTGTTGGAGAAGGCGCTGTAGTAGGAAATTCTACAGAACTTAAGAATGTGATTTTATTCAACAAAGTACAGGTTCCACATTACAACTATGTAGGAGACTCCATCCTTGGATATAAAGCTCACATGGGAGCTGGATCTATTACGTCGAATGTAAAGTCAGATAAAAAACTTGTAGTTGTGAAGACACCAGAAGGAATCCTGGAAACTGGAATCAAGAAATTCGGTGCAATGCTCGGCGACGAAGTAGAAGTGGGTTGCGGAACAGTTCTGAATCCTGGTAGCGTTGTAGGAAAATGTACGAATATCTATCCACTTTCCAGCGTGAGAGGATACATTCCGGCAAATAGTATTTATAAAAAACAGGGAGAAATTGCAGAGAAATACTAGGAAGAAATGATTTCTGCAGACAACGAAATTGATTTATTTTAATCATTAAAAAATATCAAGGAAAGTGATGAAAAATCACTTTCCTTTTTTTGCGTAATATGTTACTATAGGTTCATGGATAAAATAAGACAACGAAATTGACGAATCTTATTCGAATTTAAAAGAAATAACATAGAAGGAGAACGGAAACATGCAAAATTTTAACAAATACGAAAGAACCTATTTTATGCCACCTGAGGTCACATATGACTGGGCGAAAAAAGAATATATTGAGAAAGCTCCTATTTGGTGTAGCGTTGACTTAAGGGACGGAAATCAAGCGCTGATTGAACCAATGAGCTTAGACGAAAAACTGGAATTCTTCCAGATGTTAGTAGATATTGGATTTAAAGAAATTGAAGTTGGCTTCCCAGCTGCATCTGAGACAGAATATCAGTTTATGCGTACATTGATTGAAAAGAATATGATTCCAGATGATGTGACAGTTCAGGTTCTGACACAGGCAAGAGAACATATTATTAAGAAGACATTTGAAGCGGTAAAAGGTGCACCACACGCAGTCATTCATTTATACAATTCAACTTCTGTTGCACAGAGAGAACAGGTATTCCGTAAGAGCAAAGAAGAGATTAAAGAGATTGCAGTTGCAGGTGCGAAGCTTCTGCAGGAACTTGCCAATGAAACAGAAGGAAACTTTACCTTCCAGTACAGTCCAGAAAGCTTTCCAGGAACAGAAGTGGATTATGCAGTAGATGTCTGCAACGCTGTATTAGATGTATGGCAGCCAACAGCAGATAATAAGGCGATTATCAATATTCCAACAACTGTAGAGAATGCAATGCCTCATGTGTTTGCTTCACAGTTGGAATATGTACACAAGCATTTAAATTATCGTGAGAACGTGATCCTTTGCTTACATCCACATAATGACCGTGGCTGTGGCGTAGCAACAGCTGAACTTGGCGTATTAGCAGGTGCAGACCGTATCGAAGGAACACTGTTTGGAAATGGAGAACGTACAGGAAACGTAGATATCGTTACGATGGGAATGAATATGTATTCTCATGGAGTGGATCCAGAACTTGATTTCTCTGACATGAAGAGAATACGTGAAACTTACGAAAGATTAACAAGAATGCATGTATATGAAAGACAGCCATATGCAGGAGATTTAGTATTTACTGCATTCTCAGGTTCTCATCAGGATGCAATCGCGAAGGGTATGAAGTGGAGAGAAGAAAAAGAGTGTCCGACATGGACAGTTCCTTATCTTCCAATTGATCCACAGGATGTGGGTAGAAGATACGATTCAGATGTTATCCGCATTAACAGCCAGTCAGGAAAGGGTGGCGTAAGCTACATACTGAACCAGAGCTATGGAATCAACCTGCCTCAGAAGATGCGTGAAGAAGTTGGATATCTGGTGAAAGACGTATCAGATAAAGCACACAAAGAACTTTCTCCAGAGTGGGTATATCAGATTTTCTCTGATAACTATATTAATACAAAATCTGTCTTCCAGATTGATGAATGTCATTTCAAACAGATTGATGGAATCACAGCAGAAGCAACAATCAATCATGGAGGCGAGTCAAGAGTTGTTACAGCAATTGGAAATGGTCGTCTGGATGCAGTGAGCAATGCAATCAAACAGTACTTTAACATTAGCTATGAACTGACATTCTATGAAGAACATTCTCAGACAAAGGGATCTTCTTCTAAGGCGGTTGCATATGTAGGAATCAAGTTTAATGATAAAGTATTATGGGGTGTTGGAATTGATGCCGATATTATCAGAGCGTCTATTGAAGCGCTGATCGTAGCAGTGAACAAAATTGATGTAATTGGAAGCGGAAATGTATGCAAGGATGCACGCATGATTGAAATTATGAATTATATCCAGGCAAATTATATTGACATTACATTGGAAGACGTTGCAGAACATTTTAAACTTTCTAGACCATATATTTCTAAATACATCAAAGAAAAGTCAGGAATGACCTTTGGAGATCTCGTAAAGAAGATTCGTATGAAAAAGGCAAGAGCACTTTTAAAGAGCAGTAATATGACAGTAGAAAATATAGCTCTGACAGTTGGATATCAGAATGTAGAACACTTTAATCGTCTGTTTAAGAAGTCCTACAATATGACACCAATTCAATTTAGAAATCAAAAATAGGTGATATGGAAAATGAGAAAAATTTTGTGAAATTTTTCTCATTTTTTGTAAAAAACTGTACTTTAGTCTATAGAATAGTGTTATAATCATTGTTAAGAAAATGATTATGATGTCATTCAAGGAGGATACGAAAGATGATTATTAGTGCCAAATATCTGATGACTGGTGATGGCGTAACAGTGTTAGAAGATCAGGCTGTTGTAACTGGTGCGGACGGAAAGATTAAGAAAATTGGAACGAAAGAGGAACTGGTAAAAGAATTTCCAGAGGAAGAAGTGAAGGAATACGGGGATGCGACATTACTTCCAGGACTTTGCGACATGCATGTACATTTGGGATATTATTATTCACAACCGGACGGATTTAACTATAATGAACAGTTGATTACATTGTGGGCATTACAGCATGCACAGGCGGCATTTGAACGTGGAATTACTTCTGTGCGTGATATGTGCTCATACAAGGGTGTATGTAAAAACCTGAAGATGGCTGCAGAAAAAGGATTTGTAACAGTTCCAAGAATTACACATGTAGATGCTGGTATGTGTATGACAGGTGGACATGCATGGGATGAAGTAGTAGAAGTAGACGGACCATGGGAAATCCGCAAAGAAATCCGTAAGCAGGTACGTGACGGTGCAGAATGGGTGAAGGTACTGACAACTCATCGTTCTCACATTCCAGAATTAACACAGGAAGAGTTAAATGCAGCAGTTGACGAATGTCACAGAAGAGGAATTAAGTGCGGAGTACATGCAGGAACAAATCCTGGAATCCAGATGTGTATTGATGCGGGATTTGATACAATCGAACATGCAACATTTATGACAGAAGATCATGCAAAACAGATGGCAGAAAAAGGAATTGCATGGACACCAACGATTATGGCGTATACACTCTTATATGATATTTGTAAAGAAAACATGGAAAAACATGCAGGTATGCCAGTAAGTGACCCTGTAATGCAAAAGGAAATCAATGATTATCAGTATTTTGAACCAGCATACAAGGCATACAAAGAAAACTTTAAAAAATTCTACGACACAGGTGTAACAGTAATCGCCGGAACAGATATGGTAATGTATGGATCTCCATTGTTACCACTTCCAAGAGAATTACAGTATATGGTAGAATATGGAATTACTCCAGTACAGGCAATTCAGACTGCAACATCAAATCCTGCAAAAGTACTCGGCGTAGAGAATGAGAGAGGACTTGTAAAAGAAGGATTAGATGCAGACCTTTTAGTTGTAGGTGGAGATTTGAGCAAAGATATCACTTGCTTAAATGCTGTGAAATTAGTAACACTTGGCGGAAAACGCGTATATGAAGACGGTATCCGTTATGTTGGAACAACAAAAATGAATATGTAATAAAAAGATGACGGGATTTCGAAAATCCCGTCATCTTTTTTTGTATTTGAAGTGTAAAAATTAGATTGCTCTTGTGTATTCTTTGAGCCATTCTCTTTCTTCTTCTGTAAGGTGTGGTCCGATTTTTTCATATACATCTTTGTGGTAGTTGTTGAGCCATTCACGTTCGTCTCTGCTCATTTCTTCTGGATCAATACCATCCAAATCGATTGGAGCAAATGTAATTGTCTCTAAGTACATGAACTGACCATATTTATTCTTTGTACCCTTCTGAACGATGAATTCATTTTCAATACGGATACCGAACTGGCCATCTTCGTAGATACCAGGTTCGTCTGTCATTACCATACCTTCTTCTAACTGATGATGTTCGTTCTTGCTTGGAACTACATACCAACGGAATCCTGTTGGTGGTTCGTGGATGTTTCCAAGGTATCCAACGCCATGTCCTGTACCGCACTGGAAGTCAAGATCAAGATCCCAGATTGGACCTCTTGCGAGGATGTCAAGGTTGTATCCATAGCATCCATAGAGGAATCTTGCACGAGAGAGGCGCATCATTGCACGTACAACTGCTGTGAAGTATTTTTTCATCTGAGCATCTACAGAACCAAGGACAAATGTTCTTGTGATATCTGTAGAACCTTCATAGTATCCGCCGCCTGTATCATTTAAGAACAGAGCACCTTCCTTTAATACAACGTCAGTTTCTTCGCATGGAGAGTAGTGCATCATAGCTGCATGATCTGCAAATGCGCAAAGTGGTTCAAAACTGTCGCGGATATATCCTTCCTGTTCTGCACGGAATTCTGTAAGTTTAGCAGCAGAACTTAATTCTGTAATATCTTCTTTATCGTAGCGAGTTTTTACCCAGTGCATGAATTTGGTGATAGCAATACCATCTTTAATGTGTGCCTGACGAATGTTTTCAAGTTCTACAGGGTTTTTCATTGCTTTCATAAGAATAGTTGGGTTTGCAGCTTCTACGATCTTACAAGGAATATTTTTGTAAAGTGCATAGTTCATCTTCATTGGGTCAATCATTGCAACTTCAGATGCATCTAATTTCTTTACATCTTCGTAAATATCGTTGTATGGATGAATCGTTACGTTATTCTTTGCAAGTTCTGCATGAATCTGATCATTTAACTTATTTTCATCAACGTAAAGTTCTACAGCATCCATTTTTACAATTGCATAAGAGAGCATCAGTGGGAAGAAGTCTACATCATCACCACGTACATTTAAGAGCCAGCAAACATCATCCAAAGATGCGATAATGTGAGCAGTAGCTCCCTGTTCAGCCATCTTAGCACGTACACGTTCTAATTTAGAAGTTGTGCTTTCTCCTGAATATTTTTCTTCTAAGAAGAAAGCTGGTTTGGTAGAAAGAGAAGGACGATCTTCCCATACAGCATCGATCAAATCTTCAGAATAGTGGATGTTAATTCCCTTTGGACACAGTTCGTCTTCATATTCCTGTCCTTCACCCATAGAAAGAACACGTCCGTCAAATGCAACAGTTCCACCGCTTGGAACGTTATCAATTAAGTATTCTGTGATAGATGGTGTATCTCCGACAAACATTTTCATCAAACGGATTCCGGATCCTTCTAATTCGTTTGTTGCCTGGAAGAAATATCTTCCATCTGTCCATAAACCACCATCGTTCATTGTAATAACAGCAGTACCGTAAGACCCACTGAAACCTGTGATGAATTTTCTTGCTTTAAAATGTTCCCCCACATATTCACTCTGATGAAAATCAGCGGTCGGTACAACGTATGCATCGATCCCTTTTTCGGCCATGAGAGAGCGGAGTTTAGCTACTCTGTCTGCCACGTTCATAATTGTTACCTCCTTGGTATTTTAATATGTTAATATTTTACCACACTTTAGACTAAAGTACAAACGATAGTACGAAAAAGATAAAAAAATGCAAAAAAAAGACTTTAAACCGAAGTTTAAAGTCTTTTAATTTCACATCAATCGAATTATTTGTCAGCCTGGATAAGGTTAGCAAATTTCTTGTCTGTAAACCACATAACAATACCAACAACAACGATGATAATACCACAAATACCGAATGCTGTAACGAAACGGAACTGTGACATCCAGTTGTAAAGGTATCCGTATGCTTTACCAGAGAAGAAGATGATGAATGGCCATACACCAAGGAGTGTTCCAAGGAGTTTCTTTGGAGCGTACTGGTTGATGAATGAGTTTCCAAGTGGAGAGAAGATAATTTCTCCAAGTGTAAGGAAGAATGAAACAAGAACGATGAGCCAGATACCTACTGGGTTTCCGTTTCCTTCTCCTGCCATAAATGCAGCAGCTACCATTACGAAAAGTGAAATACCAAGGATAGCGATTCCAAGGCCTGTTTTTCTCCACATAGAGAGGTCTTTACCTTTAGCAGATAATTTGTTCCATACAACAGCCATGATTGGGCAACCAATGATACAGAAAAGAGCGTTCATTGAGTCGAACCAAGCTGTAGGCATCTGGAAGCTTCCGATGTTCCAGTTAGCCCATCCGAGACCACCCTGTTCAACAGGACCGAATTCGTAGTAAACTGGGAGGTATACTAAGTACCATAACAACCAGAAAATACCAGAGAACAATGTTACAACAAGGATAGCAGCAACACGGTTCTTTTCAAGGTGTGTAAGTGGAGCGTCATTCTTTTCTTCTGTGTCAGCATCCTTAGATTTGTCAACAAGGAAAGGTTTTTTACCAGCTTCACCGAAGAGTTTTCCTCCAACGAATACCCACATAGCGCAGTCAACGAAAAGGAAGATTGCACATGCTAAGAATGTGAGTCTCATGTCTACCATTGTAGCAAGGAGTGAGAGGAATGTTGTTCCACAGAATGAACCAATGTTAACGAATGTGTACTGAATATTGAAAGCAGCATCCATCTGGTCTTCACATCCAGCGTTTGTGAAAAGACGTCCGTTAACACCAGAAACGTTACCTTTGAAGAATCCTGTACCGATAGATACAAGGATGATCATAGCCCACATCATCTTAAGATCATATGCCTGCCATGCACAGAGGTAACCAACACCCATAAGGATTTCTCCCAATGGTACAAGGAGACGTGGGCTTACCCAACGGTCAGCAATGTATCCACCGAAGATAGGTGTAAGGTAAGTAAATGCAACGATGTTAGCACTCATAAGAGCACCCTGTGACTTATCGAGTCCGAGACCACCGTCAGCAACAGCGGCAACTACGAAAATTGCCATGAGCCATTTTGCAGCATAGTATGCACATCTTTCGAATGAGAAGGAAAGATTACACACCCAAGTACCTAATGGCCACTTTTTCTTTGTGTTTTCCATTTTTTTACCCTCCAATAAGTAAATATTAAATTGTCAGTTATAAAACGTTGGAAAAACCTGTCGATATTATAACCAAAAGAAATATATCACATTTAAGACTAAAGTACAACAGATATTTTAAGAAAAAGTTAATTTTCTCACAAAATCAGTTTATGATTTTTTAATAATTCATCACGGTAATAAGGTAAAACATTAGCAGAACGTGAATAAATTAACAGAATCTTCGAGAAAACTATTGCACTTCCTCGAAAAAAAGATATAATTAATGATAATAGGCAAAAATTTGGTTTACTATTTTAACGTAGTATAAAACTGAATTTAAATATGAAGGAAAATGGAGGTCTAGAAGATGAGCAACATGTCATCAAAAAATGCAGCAGGTAATCGTATCGCAACTTTACTTGATGCAGGAAGTTTTGTTGAGATTGGTGGAGCTGTTACAGCAAGAGCAACTGATTTTAACATGCAGCAAAAAGAAACTCCGGCAGACGGTGTGATCACTGGCTATGGAGTGATTGATGGGAATTTAGTGTATGTGTATAGTCAGGATGCTTCTGTACTTGGCGGAGCAATCGGCGAGATGCATGCAAAGAAGATTGCTAATATTTATGATATGGCAATGAAGATGGGGGCACCTGTAATTGGACTTGTGGATTGTGCAGGGTTGAGACTTCAGGAAGCAACAGATGCATTAGAAGCATTTGGTAACTTATATCTGAAGCAGACTATGGCATCTGGGGTAATTCCACAGATTACAGCACTCTTTGGAACATGTGGTGGAGGTCTTGCAGTAGTACCAGCACTCACAGATTTCACATTTATGGAAGAAAAGAATGCAAAATTATTTGTAAATTCTCCAAATGCACTTCCAGGAAACGAAATTTCTAAGTGCAACACATCTTCTGCAAAATTCCAGAGCGAAGAAACTGGTTTAGTGGATGCGGTTGGAACAGAAGAAGAGATTTTAGCAGAGATTCGTGATCTCGTTATGATCTTACCATGTAATAATGAAGAAAACGCTTCTTACGATGAATGCATGGATGATTTGAACAGAGTATGCGAAGGAATTGAGAATGCAACAGAAGATACAGCAATCGCACTTGCAATGATCTCAGATGAGAACTATTTCTTTGAAACAAAGAGAGCATATGCAAAGGATATGGTAACAGGATTCATTCGTTTGAATGGTATGACTGTTGGTGCGGTAGCAAATCGTTCAAAAGTATATAATGAAGAATCAGAAGTGGTTGCAGAATTTGATGGTTCATTATCTGCAGATGGAGCTGCAAAAGCAGCAGAATTTGTAGAATTTTGTGATGCCTTCAATATTCCAGTTCTTACATTGACAAATGTATCTGGATTTAAGGCTTCAGAATATGATGAAAAACACCTTGCAAAAGCAGCAGCAAAATTGACATATGCATTTGCAAATGCTTCTGTACCAAAGGTGAATGTCATCGTTGGTAAGGCTTACGGAAGTGCTTATGTTGCAATGAACAGCAAATCAACAGGAGCTGACATGGTATATGCATGGCCAGAAGCTTCTATTGGTATGATGGATGCAACACTTGCAGCAAAGATTATGTATGCAGATAAAGATGCAGACACAATGAAAGAAAAAGCAGTAGAATATCAGGAACTTCAGTCAAGTCCTATGGCTGCAGCAAGAAGAGGATATGTGGACACAATCATCCAGGCGGGTGATACAAGAAAGTATGTAATCGGTGCATTTGAAATGCTGTTTACAAAAAGAGAAGAACGTCCAATGAAAAAGCACGGAACAGTTTAGTGAGGTGAAGCATAGTGAAAAAGAGAATTAGCTTATTAATTTGTATGCTTGTAATGGTCATGAGCTTTGCTGGATGTTCTGCAAAATCAACAATGGAATATGATGAAGCAAGCCTTTCACAGGTTGCTGAATTTTTAATTGGTTATTGCAACAGCGCAGATGAAACTGTGATTGCACAGTGGAAGGGAATGTCAGAATTTGCTGTTGAACAGCAGATTTATGATGCAAGTCTTCCTCTGACACGTGAAAGTTTCATTGGTGCGATGGAAAGCTGGCAGGCAGGACTTGATGAATGCGGTGCGTACATTGAACATGGCGATTATACATACGAAGCATCTAAGGATGAAGTGGTAGTAACTACTCCAGCCGTTTTTGAAGATCGTGAAGCAACATTGAAATTTGTTTTTGATGAAAATCTGCGTCTGGATACACTGACAGTCAGTGGTAATTATTCTATGGGCGAGATTTTGGAAAAAGCAGGTTTGAATACAGTACTTGGAATGGGAACTGTATTTGCAGTATTGATCTTTATTGCATTTATTATTTATTTGTTTAAATACATTCCTGTGATTCAGGAAAAATTCAGCAAAAAAGGTTCAAAAGCGTCAGCAGCTCCAACAGCAGCTGTAGCAGATGTAACTACAGAAGAAGCAGAAACTGTAGATGACCTTGAGCTAATCGTAGTTATTGCAGCAGCAATCGCAGCGGCAGAAGGAACTACAACAGATGGATTTGTTGTAAGAAGTATCAAACGTCGTCCATCAAACAAATGGAGAGCTTAGGATATTAGGAGGATTTTAAAAATGAAAAATTATACAATTACAGTTAATGGAAATGTATACGATGTCACAGTTGAAGAAACAGGCGCAGGTGCAGCACCAGCAGCTCCAGTAAAAAGAGCAGCAGCTCCAGTAGCAGCACCAAAGGCAGCTCCAGCAGCAAAACCAGCAGCTGCAGCAGGTTCAATTGAAGTAAAAGCAGGAGCAGCAGGTAAAGTATTTAAGTTGGAAGCAAGTGCTGGTCAGGCAGTAAAAGCTGGTGATCCAGTTGTAATTATTGAAGCAATGAAGATGGAAATTCCAGTTGTAGCACCACAGGACGGAACAGTTGCAGCAATTAACGTTAGCGTAGGCGATGCAGTTGAAGCTGGACAGGTATTAGCTACATTAAACTAATGTGAAAACATCGGGAATTTTCCTGATAAACACGACTGGAGGTTAAAAAATGGAATATATAACATCGACGTTAGGAAACCTCGTGCAGCAGACAGCATTTTTAAATCTGACAATCGGTAACTTGGTTATGATTGCCGTTGCATGTTTTTTCCTATACTTAGCAATTAGACATGAGTTCGAACCTCTGCTTCTTGTACCAATTGCATTCGGTATGCTTCTTGTTAATATCTATCCAGATATTATGCTTCATGCAGAAGATGCAGAGAATGGAGTAGGCGGACTTCTGTATTATTTCTATGTGCTGGATGAATGGGCAATTCTTCCATCCTTGATTTTCATGGGTGTAGGAGCAATGACAGACTTTGGTCCTTTGATTGCCAACCCTAAGAGTTTCCTTTTGGGAGCGTCCGCACAGTTTGGTATTTTCGCAGCATATTTGGGAGCTATGGCAATGGGATTCTCTGATAAAGCTGCAGCAGCAATTTCAATCATCGGTGGAGCGGATGGGCCAACATCTATCTTCCTTGCTGGTAAATTACAGCAGACAGATATTCTTGGACCGATTGCGGTAGCGGCATATTCTTATATGTCATTAGTACCGATTATTCAGCCACCAATTATGAAACTTCTTACAACTGAAAAAGAACGTAAGATCAAGATGGAACAGTTGCGTCCGGTATCTAAGTTGGAAAAGATTCTCTTCCCAATCATTGTTACGATTGTTGTATGTATGATTCTTCCTACAACAGCACCACTTGTTGGTATGTTAATGC
>CAZPZR010000016.1:0-31452 GCA_964591105.1 uncultured Lachnospiraceae bacterium
TATTTATTATATATTCCTATATATTAGAAAGAAAGTGGCAACTCTCAACATAAGAGCTACCACTTTCTTTTTAGCACTTTATTAACACTTTATCTTATACATGAATTTCAGCTTTCATTCCAAGCACATCTTTATTAGCATCCAGCAATGGGTGAATGACATTCTTAAGATATGCATCTACCTGTACTGCTGCACGTCCTGTATATTTTGCAGGATCCATCGTCTCTTTCAGCTCATCCAAAGATAAGTTAAATGCTGGATCTTCTGCAATCAATTCAAGTAGATTATTATCTAATCCTTTTTCTTTTACGTTCTTTCCTGCTTCCATAGAAAGTTCACGGATTCTTTCGTGAAGTTCCTGTCTGTCTCCACCAGCCTTTACAGCATCCATCATAATGTTTTCAGTAGCCATAAATGGAAGTTCTGACATCAAACGTTTTTCAATTACTTTTGGATATACAACCAAACCGTCTACTACATTCAGGCAAAGATCCAGGATGCCATCAATTGCAAGGAATCCTTCTGGAACACTGAGACGTTTATTAGCAGAATCATCTAACGTTCTTTCAAACCACTGTGTTGCAGATGTAATCGCTGGATTCAACGCATCAATCATTACATATCTTGATAAAGAAGCGATTCTTTCACTTCTCATTGGGTTTCTCTTGTAAGCCATAGCAGATGATCCAATCTGTGATTTTTCAAATGGTTCTTCTACTTCTTTCAAATGCTGGAGCAGACGAATATCGTTAGAGAACTTGTGCGCACTTGCTGCAATTCCAGCAAGAACATTCAATACTCTTGTGTCAACTTTTCTTGAATAAGTCTGTCCTGATACAGGGTAGCAAGCTTTGAATCCCATCTTTTCAGCAATCATTGGGTCAATCTTGTCGATAGTTTCCTGATCTCCGTCAAATAATTCCAAGAAACTTGCCTGTGTACCTGTTGTTCCTTTGGAGCCAAGAAGCTTCAATGTACTCTTTACATATTCAAGATCTTCTAAATCCATTGCAAATTCCTGCATCCACAATGTTGCTCTCTTCCCTACAGTAGATGGCTGCGCTGGCTGGAAGTGTGTAAATGCAAGTGTTGGAAGGCTCTTGTATTCTTCTGCAAATTTAGCAAGTTCAGCAATAACATTAACCAGCTTTCTTCTCACGATTTCCAACGCTTCAGACATAACGATAATATCTGTGTTATCTCCTACGTAACAAGATGTTGCCCCAAGATGAATGATTCCTTTTGCTTTTGGGCACTGCTGTCCATATGCATATACATGAGACATTACGTCATGACGTACAACTTTTTCGCGTTCTTTTGCGACTTCATAGTTGATATCGTCTGCGTGCGCCTTTAATTCTTCAATCTGTTCATCTGTAATTGGCAGTCCTAACTCTTTTTCAGTTTCTGCAAGTGCAATCCATAACTTTCTCCATGTGCGGAATTTCTTATCTGGTGAAAAAATGTACTGCATTTCTTTGCTTGCATAGCGCTCAGAAAGAGGGCTCTGGTATCTGTCATTACTCATAATGTAATTCTCCTTTTCGTCTTTATTATCATTGTAATCTCTAGTTTCAAACACTATTTCCATTACAAAGTATAATACAAGGCGGTTGGAAAAGCAATATTTCCAACCGCCTTGTACGTATTTAAGTTCATTATTTTTCGTCTTCTCATTTATTAGTACAACTAATATTATTCACTCATTTATTAGTCATTTTTGAATTTTCCTAAAAACTCGCGGATTCGTTCATTTGAAGAATCAAAGACTTCTTCTGGAGTTCCTTCCACAGCAATGTAACCATTATCCATGAAAATCACATGATCGGATACATTCTTCGCAAAATTCATCTCATGCGTAACGATTACCATCGTCATCTTTTCTGCCGCAAGATCCTTGATTACTTTCAAGATTTCCCCTGTCAGTTCTGGATCTAATGCAGATGTAGGTTCATCGAAAAACAAAATATCTGGTTTCATAGCCAGTGCTCTCGCAATAGAAACTCGCTGCTGCTGTCCTCCGGAAAGCTGATATGGATATGCATTCTCCTTATCTGCTAATCCCATCTTACGAAGCAGTACTCTTGCTTCTTCATAAACTTCTTCTTTTTTTCTTTTCTGTACTCGAATCGGCGCATCTGTAATATTTTTCATAACAGAATAGTGTGGAAATAAATTAAAGTTCTGGAACACAAGTCCAAAGGTTCCTTCATATTCAATTGTTCCCGCATCTGCCGTCTCCAAATTCGTCGCACAACGGAGAAGTGTAGACTTTCCGGAACCGGATGGTCCGATAATTCCTAAAACTTCTCCTTTTTCAACAGTAAGTGAAATGTCCTTTAAAACTTCCACACCGTTAAAGCTTTTTTTAATATTTTTCATCTCTAACAGGCTCATGACATTCCCCTCCTATCGATAGTAATTCATCTTATTTTCAATCGCTTCCATAACGAAAGCTACAATCAAGTTAAAGACATAGTAAAAGATTCCTGCTGCAATGAATGCTGTCATTGATGTCTGTGCTGCCGCAATCTGCTTCGCGATCGTGAACATCTCCGGAATCGCAATTACAAATGATAAAGATGTATCTTTTACAAGCGTAATTACTTCATTCGTGATTGATGGCAAGATTCGTTTCATCACCTGTGGAAAGATGATGCGAAAGAATGTCTGTGTCTTCGTATAACCTAATACTTTCGCTGCTTCATACTGCCCTGCTGAAATAGACTCAATTCCTCCACGATAGATTTCCGCAAAGTACGCTGCGTAATTAATTGCAAATCCAATCAATACCGCTGTCATTCGATAGCCACTGCTGATTCTGGCGCCGAATATGTAATAAGGTCCAAAATATACAACCATCAACTGTAACATCAAAGGTGTTCCTCTCATGATTGATATATACACCTTTGACAACCATCGAATTGGTGCAATTTTTGACATTCTTCCAAAGGCTACTACTAACCCCAGTGGAAGTGAAAATACAAGTGTCAGCACAAAAATCTCTGTGGATGTTATCATCCCACCACACAGCTGACTTATCATTGTCCCCAGTTCCATTTACTCATTCCTCACTATTTTCCTATGCAAAGAGATCCTGGCACACCAAAATCTGCATATTTTTCTGCGATTTCTGCAACAGTTCCATCTGCTGCCATCTCGTCTAATGTTTTCTGAACAGTGTCTTTCAGCTCATCGTTGCCAAGTTTAAATGCAACACCGTACTGTTCTGAAGCAATATCTTCATCTAAAATCTTAAATGCATCTGGATTTTCTCTAGAATTCATCTGGTAGTAAGCAACTCCGATATCCATAGCGATTGCATCACATGCGCCAGATTCCAAATCCATAAATGCAGTATTATATTCTGCAATCTGTGTCAGAGAACCAAATGTATCTGCTAATTCTTTTTTATCACCGTTCAAAGCTGCGAGTGCTGAAGAATCTACCTGTGTCTCTACTAACTTTCCTGCAAGATCTTCCAGTGTATCAATTCCTGAATCTGCGGCTACAACAATTACCTGACGATTGTCAATGTATGGCTCTGTCCATGTGTACTCTGTCTCACGTCCATCTCCTGTCATTGTAAATCCGTTCCAAATACAGTCGATTGTACCAGAATCAATCTCCATCTTTTTCGCATCCCAGTCAATTGGCTGTTTCACAAGTGTCCAACCATTTCTATCGCAAACTTCCTGTGCAAGATCAAGATCGAATCCTACGTATTCGCCAGAATCATCTTTATATCCATAAGGTGGAAATGAAGCATCAAATCCAACAACTAATGTCTCATCATCATTCTCCACTGCCTGGCCTTCCTGCGCGTTGCTCTCTTCCTTCTTGTCTCCGCATCCTGTCAAAGCTGTTGCTGTAACCATAACTGCTGCTAATAACAATGCAATACTTTTTCTTTTCATAATCCTATGTCCTCCCATACTTTTCTATCGGTAAAAGCCTAATTGTCGCTCGCTACCTTATTAGCAATTGACTACTTTACCACACTAAAACGTACAGTCATAGTAACACAGGAACTACTTTTTGTCAATCCTACGATATTCCTTTTTCCAGAGTTCTACATTTTTCCGGTCAAGATTCATATCTTCTTTTCGTTTCACTGCCTTCAAATCTTCTTTCAAGACAGCATTCATATTCAAAAACACTGCATTTCCAGACAGCATCTTCACATACTCTGCCTCTGGCATTGAGCGATAACAACTATATAAATATGCTTTTAACATATACGCATCTTCGCAAATCTTGTACGCCTCTTTGTAAGCCTCTGCTGCTTCTGCGTATAAAAACAATCTTCCATAAGCAGTTCCCAGGCATGCGTAGATATTTCCATAGAATTTCTTATCTACAGACTCATCACGCTCTCCATTGATAATGGACTGATATACAAGAATTGCAGCTGCATACTCTCCGCTTTCTAATAAGCTGTCTGCTTTGTATTTTCTTTTTTCTACTTCTTTCTGATTTTTCAGACGTTCTAAGACCACCTGCATCTTGTTAATATCTGCATTTCCATAAATCACAGAACCTCGCAGGATTGCCAACACAAATTGTTCCTGAGAACACTTCTGTACCAACAGTTCTACCAATTCTTCAGCAAGCGTCTCCATCCCAAGTTCTGATGCAATCCATTCGCAAAGCTGTCGATTCATAATCGTGTGATCGATCAGATATAAATTGTTGCAAATATAATAGCAAAGTTCCTCAATCGTATAGATTTTGATATGAACTCTTGTTATCTCATAAGGTTGTTTTGCCCGCTTATTGTGACAAAGAATTAAACTCCCCATTCATGCCTCCTAAATCCAGAACTTTTTCCGCGTAAAAACCTGTTGCAGGGAAAAATTCTCCAAATCCGATATCTCTGAAGCTGATCTTGCAAGTCCGCTCGTCAAAGAACATCACGTCAATCTGTGCTCGCAAAGAATAATCTCTTCTTTCTTCCAATCCTTCCAAAGAAAGTTTTTCCACACGCAAGCCCTCACCAACCAAAGATTCAATATGAATCTCAATATCCGACGCATCTTCCAGAATCACTTCCCATTGGCCATCTGCCTCATACCAGTGAGTCCCCCAGGATACGATTGGATACCATCCTTCTTTTCCTTCCACACGCATACGAAGTGAAATCTGTTCCATCATACGTGTCTCATCCAGATAGATTGGCCCTTCCTTGTCATCGGTCGATTTTCTCACCGCTGTGTAGCAAGCACCTCTGCTATACAGATTATTTCCCATAAATGCCCTTCTGCCGTTGCATAAAATTTTCAAAGAATCTGGATACCACTTCTTTTCAAATCCTTCTCCAGCGAGGAATACGGATGAAATCACTTTCTTTTCAAATACACTCTGAATGAAAGTCTTAAATGTCTCATCTGCTGTCTTTCCCTTTTCTTCATTCATAACGCAAGACAGTGCTTCCAGTTCGTTAATATGTGCGCTTGCAACTTCATCGACTGTCACAAACTGCTCTTTTCCAGATGCATTCATTGCATTTAATCTGCGGAGCATATAAGCATTAATCTTCTGCCCATCACAATAAAACATTGCTGCTTCGTACTGCCATAATTCTTTTGGCTGATACTGCATGTAATAGCAGAAACTTTCTTTATAATCTTGAGCGTAAACCTGATCTTTTCCCAGTCCAAGATGTCTGCCAATCCCCTTGAACATCTTGCACATATCAATGTTGGTAGATGGTGTTGTAAAAGTTAGGAAATCAATCTTTTCAAATGGTTCCAGTGTCAGCTCAATAAACTTTGCAAGGAGCCATACACCATCTCTTTTTCTTCCATTGATAACTACTTTTTCACGACGGATTGCCTTCGTAAATAAATCTGTGATCAGCTGACCTTCTTCCGCCTGCTTCTCAGCTTCTTCTCCATACACCCAACTTTCATCTACATACCCTAAGCATAATGGAATTTGATAACCGAAAGTGCCATACTCCACTGTCTGCGGCTCATTATTCGTCTCATCATAATAACTGATCTGACAGCTCTTTTCATTAATATCATATCCCAGAATACTGCCCTTTTTCATTACCATTCTCCCCTCATGCGTTAGTATATTCTATAGATTTCTTCTGCAAGACGTTCTTCTTCGCTAAATTCAATCATCGCCTTCTTGCATCTCGCATCAGACATTGTAATCATCGCATCAATCTTGCCATATTTTCCTGCTTTTTTCTTACGATGATCTTCTAACAGTTTCTTCTCTGTTGTCACAGATTCTTCTTCAGATACTTCTTCAAAATAATAACTGATTGCTTCATCATCAAAGAGGACAAACTGTTTCACATAAATATTTTCATAAATTGGCATCAGAACTTCGCATGTGTAGCCAAGTGCTTCTCTTCCGCCATTCTTTCTCTTATAGTGTAATTTCAATCGGTTTCCTGCTGCCGCCTGATATCCGATCATCACCTTATCATAAAGCTGCACTTCTCTCAGCCACTCGCTCTTGTATTTCAAATACCAAGGGAATACCATCTGCTTTTCACACATTTCACAAAGTACCTGATGAAGCACTGCTTCAAGTTCTTCGGAACCATGATATCCCGCATAATGCTTCAAAAGCGCAATTTTGCAAATATCCGGAAGATCTTCCTGCTTCTCACATTCATTTGCAATAATTTCAAATACACAATCCTGAAGCACACGTCCCTCTACGATATATTGCTTTGAGACATATGCCAGATATGCCTGTTTCACGCGGAAATACACATTATCTGAAAGATAGTAGTCCTCGAAGATTTTCTCTTCCTGGAACAAATCTTCGGAAAATACCATCTGCGTAATGATCTTTTCTCCCACTTTATAAGATGGAATCTCATATTCTCGCAATGTTTTCCAAAGTTTTTTCATATCAGCTGTTGCACCGCAATAATAATTTGCCAAGTATACCAACGTCACTTTGTCATACTGCTGGCGACGGAATAATTCAAAACAAAGATGCAACAAGAACTTATCTTCTGTATAATTTTCCTCTCGAATTGTTCTGCTGCAAAGCTTGAATACTTCATGTTCCTCGAATGCCTTCATTCCCTTCAGACGAAGGTTTTCAAAGGTCAATTCTTCCACTTTTGCAGTTTCTTTCCATCTGCCTACACTTGCACCATATTTCTTGCACATCTCAAGGAATCTTGGTTCATAGAACAAACGTCTTGTCTCATACGGAATAGAATCTGTATAATATCTTCCATCCACAGATTCCCAAATTACGCGTGATTCCTTATCGTACAAGAAGATGATTGTAGAACCATTTTCTTCATATGGCACTTTCTGCACGACACTTCCATCTTTTTCAATTACAAGAACTCGATGCATATTCGGAACTTTTGTCTTGATGGAGTAAGCAAAACACACATCTCTCATCGCTTCCATGTGTTCCGGCGTCATCTCTTTCTCATTGCAGAACTTTTTGTAAAGTACACAAAGAGGATCCGTAATATGTCGCTTCAACAGCTGCGTCCATGCAAATTCTTTCATCTGCTCTTCATACGCCTGTACCAGTTCTTCTTTTCCTGTTGTATGGTTCAAAAGACTCGCATACAGGAATGCCGCTTTCTTATAATCCAACGTGTTGCCATGCACAAAATAGAGATAAATTGCTCTTGGCAGTGGATCACGCATCTTTTCAATATCCAAACTGAGCATATAATACTCGTACAACTGTGCAATCTTAAGTTCTGCCTCTACTGCACGGTGATACCACTGAAAATACTTATGCTCTGTCTTGTTTCCCTTGATTAAAAGGGTACAGATTGTATTTAAAATCATTGTCTCATCATACATCTTGTAGAGTCGTTCCAAAATATGGAATAAAGAATCACTGAAATTCTTCTGCTGACTTGCAAAATTAGAGACATAAAGTGCTAATTCTTTCGTAATCAGGCGATACTTTGTTGCAAAGTTCAAAATCTGAATTTCAAACTTTCCAAGCTTTTTCAATAATAAAGGTTTTTCCTGATAACACATATATGCTTCCAAATAAAACAGCACTTCATGAATTCCAAACTCAAACTGCTGCTCCAACACCTCCAGACGCTTATATGGGTTTTTGTAGCGACTATCCAATCGAATCATCATATAAAGCAGAAGCCAGGAGTCCTGATGTCTAACGTAAGTCTTGCCAATCTCATCGAGTACTCGTTCTGTATACTGCTGATTTTCTCGGATCAACGCATTCAAATACAGATAATAGCAATTCGTAATTGGATCTTTTCCGATTGCAAAGCGGTTATAGTTATAGTTTTCCAAAATCCACTTCGCTTCTTCTACTTTATTCCCCAGCAAGTACACATTCGCCTGCACCAACTGGTACATCTCATTCTGAACATCCATACGACGCAGTTCACTCATCTTCTCTGTTGCACTGTCTACCCAGTCTTCCAGATCAATTCTTCCGGCTTTATGTCCCACATATTCTTTCAAAATCTGGGCACACAAAAGTTCTGGAACATGATGATTCTCATCGTATTCCTGATTCTGCAATACTTCCACCTCATAGGTCAGTATCTCATATGGAGTGATAAATCGAATGCATCCGTAGTTTCTTCCCCCATGTAAAAATTCTGGGCGGACATAGTATTCGATTTCATACGTATTCCCTACAAAGTCTTCTGTTGTGAATTCAGAACGATTCACCTTCAGGAAATCGCCCTCTGTCTCAATTCGAACTGGCATAAATCCCCATGTATTCTTCATCAGGGAGATTACACCTTTCGTGGATTCCCGAATATCTTCAAACAACATTCCTTCCCCAGGAAGTGTAAGGAAAATGCATTCTTTCTGCTTAATTCCTACCAGGAATTCTTCCATCGCCTGTTCGCCAAGCGACCATTTTCTCATATTATCATATAAACAAAATGTGCGTTCATTTTCATACTTCAAGATTTCGTAAAATTCTTTAGAACGGAACAGACGACCAGCCTCGGAAAAGTCTTTGATTGCAAGCTTTCTAAAATCATCCGTACTCTGTACTTTACCATACGTTGTCATGACATATGGTTTCTCAATGATTGCAGTAAAGGAAATCTCATATTCCCCACCAGTACATACGACAGTAAGTTTTCCCTGCTCCACATGTCCTGGTCGAAGCCCTCTGCCATCGTAGCTAAAATCTACTCTTGCAGGGTTGCCTTCAAATCCCTGATGTTTAAAATGGACACGAAAAGAAGACGGGTATACTACCCCTCTTATGATACTGTCGTTCTGACTTCTTATATAGAAACTGCCTCGGTAAACTTCTCCTTCGCCAATTATCAGCACCAGATTTGTTTCATCGAACATTACTTCCGGTCTTGCAAGCCGAAAATCACCTTTTGAAAATTTCTGAATCTTATTTTTCAACTCTGACACCTACATCTTTCGTTGCTTTTTTTCAAAAAACATACTATAGTAAATTATAGCATTGTTTTGACACTCATGGCAATGCTTAAACACAAAATCTTACACTTATCGTAACGGAGCACTCTTATCTCTGTTGCAATTTATTTGTTGAAGGAGCATAGATATGAAGAAAAAACCTGAATTTCATGGAAGTGATCTTGAGAAAATTGAGGAATATTATCATATTCCAAAGGAAGAGATTATTTCTTTTGGTGCCAATGTAAATCCACTGGGATTGTCTGCTTCCGTTAAGCAGGACTTGGCAAATAACCTTGATATTATCAGCAGCTATCCAGACCGCAATTATACAGATTTAAAAAAAGCAATCAGCGAATACACAGGCGTTGAGTCTGCGCACATTGTTGTGGGAAATGGTTCCACCGAACTAATTTCTCTCTTAATTTCTCAGAGAGTTCCAAAACATGCACTGCAGCTTGGACCTACCTATTCTGAGTACGCGCGAGAATTATCTTTAGTTGGCTGCACGATGCAGGAATATTCCCTGAAAGCAGAAAATAATTTCGAATTAGATTTTGACGATTTCACTTCTGCAATCACACCCGAAACAGAATTAGTCATCATCTGCAATCCAAACAACCCAACTTCTTCTGCGCTGACACAAGCTCAGATGGCTCAGATTCTTACACATTGCAAAAAACAAAACACTTTTGTTATGGTTGATGAAACATATGTAGAATTTGCACCAGATGTTGCAGCAATCACCTCAGTTCCACTTGTGCGTGATTTTGATAACTTCATGGTTATCCGTGGAGTATCCAAGTTCTACGCCGCACCAGGACTTCGCTTTGGATATGGAATCACAAGTAATGATGCATTTTTAAAATCTTTGTTGGAACATCAAAATCCATGGAGTTTGAACAGTATCGCGGCATTCGCCGGCGAACGTATGCTTCGTGATACTCAGTACCAGTCACAGACACGTGCACTGATTCTCTCTGAACGCGAGCGTATGATGGAAGCACTTGCGGAGAATCCAGTATTTCAGACTTATCCAGCTTATGGAAATTTCATTCTTTTGAAAATTTTGAAAGAAGGACTTACATCCTTTGATGTTTTTGAGGCTGCTATCCGCCAGAAGATGATGATTCGAGACTGCTCAACGTTTGAAGCGTTGGATGGAGAATTCATCCGATTCTGCATTATGAGTCCTGAAGATAACACGAGACTTTTGCAGTGTTTGAATTCTTTCAACTTGTAGTTAAGATTTTTGACTCAAAAAATACCCTGCGGTATATGTTGATGCCAAATAGCACACATACCGCAGGGTATCTTTTTTTATTTTTCTTAAAGTTTCAAAACTAAAGCGATGAAAACAAGATCTTCTTCTCCGTTATTCATCATTCCATGTCCACATCCATCTTTACAGAATGTAACATCTCCTGCTTCTACTGGAATATCTGTTCCGTTGTCATTGTAAACACCTTTTCCAGAAAGGATGTAATATGTCTCTGTCTCTCCATGATGTTCATGATATCCAAGACCATTTCCTGCTGGAATTGTTACTACACGGAACATTCTGCAGTGTGCACCAAGTTCTTCCCCATTGATGAGTTCTTCTCTCAAAATAAATCCTGGTGCTCCATATGCGTTTTCAATTTTACCAGTTTCTCTTTCGCCAATTTTTGTCATGTCCATAGTCCTCCATTCAACTATTCTCATTTCTAATCTTCTTACTAAAACAATACCTCTTTTTAGTAGTTTCTGTCAATGAGATCGTGCATTCAAGAACTTTTTTAGTGAAAATAATGTGCCCCGATTTTAATTCCTTTATTTCCACAACCAAAATATAGACATCCTTCCACTGGGTCTACACCAGCAAGTGCATCTCGTGCTGCCTGGAGTGCTGTGCTTGTATAACTTTTCGCACTTCTCACACGATCTAATTTTCCAGTCCATGCTGGACCAAATTGCCCTTTCTGGTAAATCACAGCTTCAATGCTGTTCGGGTAAGAAGCACTCTGTACTCTGTTTAAGATTACAGCGCCAACCGCCACTTGTCCTTCATATGGCTGGTTTCCAGCTTCACAGAAAATAATCGCAGCCAATAATTCTTCTGCTTCTTTCTGCGCCTGTCTTCTAGCTCGTTCCTTTGCTTCTCGCTCTTCTTTTTCTTTCTTCATCTTCTGCGCCTTTTTCTCACCTTTTTCAGAGACAGACGCAATTGTTGAAGAAATCATATCTGTAGAAGTGTTCAGGATTGCCGTTTCCGACACCTGATTCACTTCCACTGTAACCTCTACCTTTGTATCCTTTTCCTGCATAGTCGCTGCTGCCTCACTCGTAAAGCTGATTGCATAGAGTGCTGCTGCCAAAATCGCAAATGCCGGAATTCTTTTTTTCTTAATTTCAATCATTTTATTTATACCCCCTGTGTATCATTGGTAACAAATCCCTCCATAAAGTATATGTAATTCCTACATTTTTATTACAAATGTTACAAATTTGTTACATGCACAACGGGTGGTATATTAGCACAAAGCAAGATTACTTGTCAATTTTTTCGTTTCTTGTACGCAAGAAAGTACAAAATTAGATACCTAACTGTTCTTTCATATATGCCACATCTGTGGATTTTCCTGTATAAAGTTCGATTGCAATAAGTGCCTGGAAGAGCATCATGCTCATACCATTGTATACTCTGGTACATCCAGCTTCTTTTGCCTGTTTCATCATAACTGTTTCGCGTGGTGCGTAAACTGTATCAGTTACAATAAGGTCTGGGCGGAAGAAAGATGGATCTGGAATATTAGAAAGATCTTCCAATGGGTGCATTCCAACACCTGTAGCATCACAGAAGATATCTGCAGCCTGCATTTTTTCTTTTAAGAGATCTAAATCTGCAAGGTCATGCATATATGCTTTACATTCTGTATTGTTGTTGATTTTTTCTACGATTTCTACTCCACGATCATAGAATTTATCTTTGATATTGAAAATGTGCATTTCTGCGATTCCATCTAACGCACCTCTTACTGCGATTGCTGTTGCAGCACCACCAGTACCAATGAGAACCATTTTCATTCCTTTGTAATCGATTCCTTCTTCTTTAACACCCTGCCAGTATCCCATACCGTCAGTATTGTATCCTTTTAATTTTCCTGTAACCTGTCCATTTTCATCACGTGTGTTTACAACTGTGTTGATTGCTCCGCAAAGTTCAGCTGCTTCATCTACTTCTTCTAAGTATTTATGAACAACTGTTTTGTTTGGCATAGAGATGTTAGAACCAAGCATGCGAAGTGCACGGATTCCGTCGATTGCTGCTTCCAAAGAATCATTGTCTACTTCAAATGCAAGCTGAATGACATCATCTCCATTTTTATCGTAAGCAAGGTTGTGTGTTGTAGGTGACTGTGTATGACGGATTGGGTAAGCCATTAATCCAACTAATTCTGTGTGTCCTGTAATATTTGGCATAATAATTTCCTCTTTTCTATAAATCTATCTTTTTCTTATCTAATGTCGCTTAAGTTTAAAAATCCTTTGAATTCTAATACGTTTAAGATTGCACGTCCATCCATAGTTCCTTCCATGATTCTACGAGCACGTACAGAGTCTCCGATTGGATATACGTATGTGTCTGTATCTTCAAATGCTTCTTCTAACATTGGAAGGATTGGGTTGTTTGCTCTCATTCCAAGGCAGTTAAATCCAAGGTCGAATTCAAGTTCTTCAATCTCACCTTCTGGTGTCTTCACGATAAATGAATGATCTGTTACTTCCTGAAGTGCAGTATTTACATACTCTTTTACTCCGTATTTATCGTGTGTTTCACGCATAGAACATTTTGTGATAGGGTCAGCCATCATACCAATCTGTGGAAGCATATCAACGATAGAACATTCTGCTCCGCGTGGTGCAAAATACTCAATAACATCAAGACCTACAGATCCTCCACCCATAACAACAACTTTCTTTCCTTTGCAGGAATCATCTGGATATTTTCCAGCATTCAAGTTATTGATCATATCAAAGATTGTTCCTACATTTCCAGCTTCAATGTTTTCTCTTAATCCTGGGATTGGTGGTACAACTGGTACAGAACCTGTTGCATTTACCACTACATCTGGTTTGAATGTTTTGATCTTTTCAATTGTAGCTTCTGTATTCAGGAACATATATAAGTTTGGAAGTTTTTCTGCACGTTTTTCCAAATATTTTGGGAAATCTTTCATACGTGTTTTGCTAGGAAGATCAGAGATAAATGTTGACAAACCACCTACATGATCTTTCTTTTCAAGTACAAATACGTTACATCCTACTTCCGCTGCTGTACATGCTGCTTCCAAACCTGCTGTACCAGCACCTACAACTACTACGTTACAGTTTTTATTTACTTTTAATTTCTTGTATACATCACCTTCTGGCACTGCAGGGTTTACTGTACATCTGATTGGACGGTTTACACCAATACGGTTTCCAGCACATCCTACGTTACAAGAAATACATTTACGAATCATTTCATCTTCGCCTTTTTGTACTTTTACAACCCAGTTTGGATCTGCAATCAATCCACGACCCATACCAACGATATCAACATCGCCGCTTTCCAGTACTTTTTCTACTACTTCTGGATCACGGTAGTTTCCAGCATTGATTACTGGTTTTCCAAATTTTTCTTTTACAGCTCTTGCCTGGTATGAACGCCATCCATCTGGTAAGAAGTTGGAGTCAATCTGGTACTGTAAAGATGGATTTAATCCACAAGATACGTCATACATATCTACGAATTCATCCAAGTATTCCAAATATTCCAGTGTATCTTCCAATGTATTTCCACCTGGTACACGTTCTTCTGCAGAAATTCGAACAATGATAGGGAACCATGGTCCAACCTGCTTACGAACTTCTTCTAATACCATACGTGGGAAACGAAGACGATTTTCTACAGAACCACCAAATTCGTCTGTTCTCTTATTATAGTATGGAGAAATAAACTGACTCATAAGGTAAGAATGTCCGCAATGAATTTCAATTGCATCAAATCCGATTGCCTGCACTCTTTTTGCAGCTTCTCCATATTTTCTTACTGTTGTAAGAATTTCTTCTTTTGTCATTGGACGAGGAATCTCTCCACCTACTTTTGTAGGAATATTAGAAGAAGATACTGTGTCCACTCCTGTTCTAGCAGAAGAAGCAGAAGCACCTGCATGGTTAATCTGAATTGCAACAGTTGCACCATCTTTGTGAAGATCTTCGACTAACTGATAATAGCGTGGCATGAAACTGTCGTGATCAATACGAATCTGGCTTGTTCCATTAGAACCAGCTGGGTACTCTACGTTGGCATTTTCCAAAATGATCAAGCCAACTCCACCTTTTGCGCGAAGGGAATAATAATTCATATGACGATTGCTCATCTCACCGTTAGATTCTCCATAGTTTGTTCCCATTGGAGTCATTGCAATACGGTTACGAATTGTTGTTCTTTTTACGGTTAAAGGTTCAAAAATTTTAGAATATTTTGTTTTCATGAATTTGTCTCCTTATCTCTTTATTCCCATAAGGCCTTTCTTCTGTTTGTGACGCCTTCATTATAATTCCGGAAACTTATAACGTAAAATACATTTTGTGTCTTTTTTCAATGCATTAAAGCTATCAATCCTCTACTGCTTCTTCTGACACCTCTTGTTTCATATATTGAATAAATCGTTCCACTGCCGGTAACTGATAACGGTCTTTCACCCAGAACATAAAGGTACGATGTACCAGGTCAATGTCGTTCAATCGATGGATATTCACACGGCTCTCATCAATTTCTTCTACTTTCGAAACTAATGCAATTCCGAAATCTTCGGTTACTAATGCTGCAATGGAATGTTCATCTGGACATTCCACCACAATATTCACACGCAGAGACAAACGCTTATAAAGCTTTCTGGTAAATGTTCCAAGCCAGGATTCTCTATCATATCCAATCACAGGATAGTTGCGAAGCTCCTGAATCGACACCGTATCCTTTCCTTCTAATTCATGTCCTTTTGGAGTAATTAATACCATTTCATCTGATAAGATAGGGAAATATTCAAAATCTTCCCGATCCATATATCCTCCAAAACCAACATCTAATTCTCCAGTCTGCACTTTTTTCGCAATTGCAGCAGTATGATTCTGGAAAAAGTTAAAAGTTACATTCTTATTTTCTTCTTTATTTAAAAAATTTCTTACATTATGAGGAATGTAGTGTCCAGCCAAAGGAAAGACATATCCAATGTCAATCTTTCCTCCGTCATTTGCCATCTCTGTCATCTTCGTCTTGGCAATTTCACACTCACTGATAATTCTCTCTGCATATTCTAAGAATAAGTTACCGCCCTTGGTCAGATTCACGCCTCTTCCATTCTTTTCAAAGAGCAATACTCCAAGTTCTGCTTCTAAAGAAGCGATAGATCTGCTCAAAGAAGGCTGTGACAGATATAATTCCTCTGCCGCCTTGCGGTAATTTTCATATTTTGCCACGGTTTGAAAGTAATAAATCTGATTTAATGTCATGTTCCCACCTCTTATTTATAGTTTTTATCTATAAGTATATTTTATTTATAGCTCCTACCACATATATTATACCATTTTAATAGCTTTAATGCATCAATTTTCGCACATATAAGTATTGGATATTCTCTACTGGGCTTGATAAAATATAGACATACCAATCGTTAGTTTTTTAACGATATATATTTCGGTGTTTCTTATTGTTTGTGACGGACTAGTAAGAAAATGCTCAAAATCTCTACAAAAAAAAAAGAAAAAAAGAAAAGTTTAAAAGGAGAACAAAACAATGAACAAAAAGTATTTACCAAGTGCACTAATTTTGTACCTGAACTATTTCATCCATGGTGTTGGATGCTCAATCCTTGGACAGGCTGTCATCAAGGATTCTCTCGCTTCAAGCTGGGGCGTTGAAGCAATGGCAATCACAGCAATCTCTGCTGCATTAGGTCTTGGACGACTGATCGCACTTCCATTTGCCGGACCACTTTCTGACAAATTAGGACGTCGTATCTCATGTGTAATCGGTGGTGCATCTTACGCAGTTTACTTAATCGGTCTTGCACTCGCATTTAATGCTGGAGCAAATGGTGGTTACCAGATTGCTTACGCATGTGCAGTAATCGGTGGTATCGCAAACTCATTCCTTGATACAGGAATTTACCCAGCTGTTGGTGAAGTATTCTTCGCAGCTCCAGGTGTTGCTACAATGGGAATCAAATTCTTCATCTCTATTTCACAGATGTTGCTTCCATTCGTACTTGGTGTTGCTGTAACAACAACTGCTGCTGGACTTACATCTTACAACCCATTATTCTACGCTTGTGGAATTTGCTACATCGTATTAGCAGCTTTAATCCTCTTTGCTCCACTTCCAGATGCTGATGCAAAGAAAGAGAAAAAAGAAGGATTATTAGAAAGCCTTAAGAAAACACATTTCTCTATCGAATCCATTGCAATGATTTTAATCGGATTCACATGTACAGGTACATTCCAGTTATGGTTAAACTGTGCACAGAACTTCGCAAAAGAAGTTGTTGGTTGGGCTGACCCATCTATCATGCAGACATACTACTCTGTTGGTACAATGCTTGCACTTATCGTAACAGCATTCTTAACACGCAAAATCAAAGACGTAAGATTCATCATGGTATATCCAGCAATCTGTCTTGTAACTATGATCTGTGTATTAATTGGTAAATCTCAGACACTTTGCCTCGTAGGTGCATTCGTAATCGGTTGGGCAGGAGCAGGAGGACTCCTTCAGATTGCAACAGCTGTATGCAACATGCTCTTCCCTAAGATCAAAGGTACTGTAACAGCATTAGTTATGATCGCATCTTCACTTTGCAACTACACAATCTTAACAGCAGCTTCAAAGATGACTCCATCTGGTGTTATGACAATGAACATTGTTCTTACAGCAATCGGTGTTCTTCTTGGAGTATTCGTAAATCTTCGTTATGCAAAGATGGTAGAGCTTGCAGAAACAGAGTAGTCTCATTTATAATAAGAAGAAAGAAAGGACAATCCTATGAATACAGTTCGTGTTAGAAATATCGAAATCGGTGCCGGCGTTCCGAAAATCTGTGTACCAATCGTCGGGGTAACAAAAGATGAAATTCTTGCAGAAGCAAAGACATTTGACTCCATTCCTGTAGATGTTGTGGAATGGCGTGTAGACTGGTTCGAAGGTGTATTTGACTTCGATCAGGTACTTGATGTTTTAAAAGATTTACGAGAAGTCTTAGGTGATACTCCTCTTCTCATGACATTCCGTACTTCAAAAGAAGGTGGAGAAAAAGCGATTGAAGATGCTGAGTATGCAAAACTTAATATCCAGGCTGCACAGTCTGGATATGTAGATCTTGTAGACGTTGAAGTGTTTACCGGAGATGATGTTGTCAAAGAAATCATTGCTGGTGCTCATGCAGCTGGTGTTAAAGTTGTTGCATCCAACCACGATTTCTTCAAGACACCTGACAAAGATGATATTGTTGGACGTCTCAGAAAGATGCAGGAATTAGATGCTGATATTCCGAAGATTGCTGTAATGCCACAGAACAAGAAAGATGTACTTACACTTCTTGCTGCAACAGAAGAAATGGCATCTCAGTATGCTGATAGACCAATTATTACAATGTCTATGGCTGGTACTGGTGTCATCAGCAGACTTTGTGGAGAAGTATTCGGTTCTGCTCTTACTTTCGGAGCAGCAAAAAAAGCTTCTGCACCTGGACAGATGGGCGTCAACGATTTGAACACTATTCTTGGATTGCTTCATAACGCATTATAGGAGGTCAAAATGAAACAGGCAATTCACTGGCTGGATGAAAATCTTGAAGAATTTCTTCTGATTCTCTTTCTTATAGCAATGACATTGATCATGGGAACTCAGGTTTTCTGTCGCTACGCGCTTGGCATGTCATTGTCTTGGTCAGAAGAATTAACTCGCTACCTATTTATATGGTCTGGTTTTCTCAGCGTTAGTTACTGTAGCAAAAAATGTTTATCTATCAAAATTGAACAGTTCGTTGCTCTCTTCCCAAGACGTGGAAAAGCAATCTTCAAGCTGGTCAATCATACATTTGAACTGATATTTTTTGTTTACATGATTCCTTTTGCCTATTCGTATATGATGTCAGCGGTTGAGAGCGGGCAGGTATCCCCTGCCTGCTCAATTCCTATGTATTATATACAGGCAGCACCATTTGTTTCCTTCGTTCTGGTTGCATTCCGCATCATACAGCGTTGGATCATTGAGTTTCATGTTGCACGGGGAGAGCAAGTCTACGACCCTGCACATCCGGAACATAACACTCCGGAATCATTTATCGAAGCAAATACAGACAAGGAGGTTTCCTAAATGTCAGCCGCATTACTATTTCTCATCTTTGTGATTGGATTGGTCATTGCGATTCCTGTATCCATTTCATTAGGAATTGCTTCTGTCCTTCCATCCATTTTGGATCCTTCATTCACAGTAGGTGCCAAATATTTAATTCGTTCCATGTTTGGTGGATTGGATTCCTTCCCGCTGCTTGCCGTTCCAATGTTTGTATTATCTGGAATTATTATGGCAAAGGGTGGAATCTCAAGAAAGCTGTTTGATGTGTTCGCATATTTTCTTGGTAATCTGACAGCTGGTATGCCTTGTGCGGTCATTGTGACCTGCCTTTTCTATGGAGCAATCTCAGGATCTGCTCCTGCTACTGTAGCCGCGGTTGGAAGTATGACAATTCCAATTTTAACCAGCCTTGGCTACGATCTTACTTTTACAACAGCAATTGTTGCTGTTGCCGGTGGACTAGGAGTTATCATTCCACCAAGTATTCCTTTCATTATGTACGGAATGGCATCTGGTGCTTCCGTTAGTTCCTTATTCCTTGCAGGAATTATCCCAGGACTTTTAATCGGTGCACTTCTTATGTTTTATGCTATTTACTACTGCAAACGAAATGGAGAAGACAAAGAAAAAATCCATGCTCAGGTGAAACAATTGCACGATAAAGGTCTTCTGAATGTATTGAAAGAAAGCTTCTTTGCAATCTTAAGTCCAGTTATCATTCTTGGCTGTATCTACAGCGGAATTGCATCTCCGACAGAAGCAGCCGTGATTTCTGTATTTTATGCATTGTTCATCAGTCTGGTAGTTTATAAATCTATAAAAATTCGAGACATCTGGGGAATCTTACAGGAGTCCATTAAGACATTTACACCAATCCTTTTTATCCTGGCAGCTTCCACAGCATTCTCAAGAGTATTAACTCTGATGCAGGTACCACAGACCGTCAGTGAATTTATCAGCAGTAACTTCCATAGTCCTGTTGTTATTCTCCTGATTATCAACCTTTTCTTATTATTTGTAGGTATGGTCATGGATACAACTCCTGCGATTTTGATTTTAACACCAATCTTACTTCCAATCGTTACGGAAATTGGTGTGAATCCTGTTCACTTTGGTGTAATTATGGTCGTAAACCTGGCTATCGGTTTTGTAACACCTCCAATCGGAGTCAACTTATTTGTTGCAAGTTCACTGACCGATGTTCCAGTTATGGCGATTGCAAAAAAAGCAGTTCCAATGATTGCTTATTTCTTAGTCGCATTACTATTGATTACATTTATTCCTGCCCTCTCACTGGCATTGATATAGGAGGCTTGTTATGACATTGCATAAGATAAGAAAACGAATTTTTTCAGCAGGACTGATTCTTACTGCAGTTTCTTCACTCTTACTTACTGGGTGTAAAGATTCTGATGACGATGAAGTTATGCGTTATGCATGGCCACTTGCCACTGCCAGTCCTGAGGATACCGTAACACAGATCTTTTCTGAAAAGTTTGTCAGTGAAGTGGCACGACTCAGTGATGGTAGACTGAAGATTCAGGTTTATCCAAACTCTACGCTTGGCGGTGACCGTGATCTTTTGGAAACTTGCTCAGATGGTGACATCCCATTTGTTGTGCAGAACACTGCTCCACAGGTAACTTTCATGTCCGACCTTGCAGTTTTTGATTTGCCTTGTGTATTTGATTCTTTGGAAGAATGTCGCGAAACTATCGATGATCCTACTTTCCAGAATTTGATTCACGAAGTTTATCAGGAAGGTGGTTACCAACTGTTGGGAATGGCTGACCAGGGATTCCGTGTTATGAGTACAAATAAAGCTGTCAACAGCATTGCTGATTTTAAAGGACAGAAAATCCGTACGATGGAAAATAGTTACCATCTTGCGTTCTGGGAAAGTTTACGTGCGAATCCAACTCCAATGAACTTCAGTGAAGTATACATCGGATTGCAGCAGCACACAATTGATGCTCAGGAAAATCCATACGAAGTTATCGTATCTAACAAGTTATATGAACAGCAGGATTATGTTGTGGAAACCAATCATCTTCCACATTTAATCTCTTTAATCGTAAATGACGAATTCTTCCAGGACCTTCCGGAAGAAGATCAGAAAATCATGACAGAGGCTGCTGAAACTGCAACTGCATATGCCAGAGAACAGTCTGACTTAAGAATTGCCGATCGAGTAGCTACGATTGAAGCAAGTGGAACTACAATCATTACACCCTCCAAGGAAGTTCGAGATAGTATCCGCGAAAACGCACAGCCTGTGTATGATAAGATTCGACAGAATATATCTGAAGAGTTGTATGAAGCATATATGAAAAATATCAAATAATCATTACGATAAAATTCAAAAAGAGGGAAACAGCTTGTGACTGCTTCCCTCTTCTATTATTATTTATCAAAGGCAGGAACTATTCTCCCCTGCACAATCTCCGGATGTTCTTTATTCATACTGCCAGTAAATGGTAATTTTATTCAACATGGAATCATCCATATATTGATAGTGTACCGTTGATAATCCATATTGTGTTCCCAGGCTCTGAGCTGCTTCTTTGATCAGATTGCCAAAGATGTCCTCTTGAGCTTCTTGGTAAAGCTCTTGTGACGCAAACTTCAGCACGGATGGGTTCTCCCCTGCGGCAATCACATCCTTCATCTTCTGCAATATGGTCTGGCTGTCATAACTGGTAAAGTACATACCGTTTTGTACGTAATAGTTCTGGTCCATCTTCTCGCACGCTGGAAGTTCCACATCCTCGTCCGGTGTGTGCGTATTTTTCAGTTGTTCTTCATTGCAGCACAGGAAATCGTAGCTAATTCGCTCTATCTGCTCATCTGTTTTCTCCTGATCTGTCTCCTGAAAAATCGGATCTCCCCAAGTTGTATCAACATAATAGTAGTCATCTTCACATTTCACAATATTCCAAGCATGACTTTGATTTTCATAAGTAGTTCCCGTCACATAAATACAAAATATATCCAATCGCTCCAACAAATATTGTGTTGCCTTTGAATATCCTGCGCATACCGATTTTTTATTTGCAAACACACTGTAAATGTTCTGATTGTCCAGTGCCTTCATATCATAGTCTACGGTATCAATTACATATTCATAAACAGCCAAAATCTTCTCATAGTCGGTCGCATCTTCCGGAACTGTCTGAAGAAATTCATCGGCTGTCTCCTCAATAATTTCCTTGCGCTTAGCTTTGTTCTCTCCGTCGCAAAGATAAACGGGATTTAGTACCGTATATTTTTCCTGACTTTCATATAGTGTTGTACTTGCAGTTCCATCGCACCAGAAAATATCTGGAAAATCTTTCAAAACATACTCAAATATTTTATTTGTTCTTTTGGCATCTTCAGAATGTACATAAATTTCTTCCTGATTATCTTCTATCCCTTGTAAAATTTCCTGATAAGCAAGCTGTTCATTCTCTGGAAGATTTTCATAATAATACTTCTGCTCCAATTCACTCATATCCATGGTGATCTCCGCATATGGAATCTCAGTGGTCAAGTCCTGCACAGCTTTTACAACTTCCTTTCCTCCAAAATAACCCATAAAGCCGACCAAAATAGCTACAACGGAAATATATTTAGAACATCCTCTTTTCTTTCGACGTCTTCTTCTCTTTTTCATGCTTTTTCCTTTCATCGTACTATTTTTTTCTTATAAAAAGTATAGCATATTAGCTTTAAAAATTGGAAAAATTCACATTTTCTAACTAGATGCATATGCTACAGTAACGAATTACTCCGAGGTATTTTATGGCTCCAGAAGCTCAAAATCCAATTCCTTCTGATACGCCAGAGAAAGGACAGCTTCAAATAAATCTCACTTCCGAAATCAATTCTTATCCCATCGAAAATGTCCGTGTTCGCATTTCTTACACCGGCGTACCCGATAGTCAGTTAGAAGAACTGATTACTGACTCTTCCGGGCAAACAGAGGCTATTGAACTTGCGACACCGCCTTTGGAATATAGTCTAGATGTAAATAACGAACAGCAGCCCTATTCCGAATACACAATTCAAGTGGATGCCGAAGGGTACGAACCCATCAGTGTTGCCGGAGCTGAGCTTCTTCCTACAGTAAAATCATTGCAAAATATCCGGCTACGTCCTTTGGACACCACTGGTTCACAAGATGTATTTGTCATCCCTGCCCACACATTATATGGAACTTATCCTTCAAAAATACCTGAAGAGGAAATAAAGCCAATCACAGAAAGTGGAGAAATTGTTCTGAGCCGTGTTGTCGTTCCTGAATACATTGTTGTCCATGACGGATCTCCTCGCGACAGCACAGCTACAAATTATTATGTAAAATATAAAGATTATATCAAAAATGTGGCATCCAGCGAAATTTACGCAACCTGGCCTGAGAATACTATTCGCGCAAATGTGCTGGCGATTATGTCGTTCACTTTGAACCGCGTTTACACAGAATGGTATAGAAATCAAGGATACGATTTCACAATTACCTCATCCACTGCTTTTGACCACAAATGGATTCCTGAACGGAATATATTTGATTCTATTTCCATAATTGTAGATGAACTGTTTGCAAGTTACCTGTCACGCCCTAATGTAAAACAACCAATTCTGACACAATATTGCGATGGACGACAAGTTCAATGTCCAAACTGGCTCACACAATGGGGATCCAAGTCCCTTGGCGACCAGGGATATTCTACTATCGAAATCTTGCGTTATTACTATGGAGATGACATCTATATCAATACTGCTGAAGCTATCTCTGGAATTCCATCCTCCTGGCCGGGATATGACTTAGAGCAAGGCTCTTCCGGGCAGAAAATCCGCCAAATGCAAGAACAACTAAATGTTATTGCGGACGCATATCCAGCCATTCCAAAAGTAAATGCCGATGGAATCTATGGGCCCGCCACTGCTGCGTCCGTTCGAAAATTCCAGTCAGTATTTGGATTGCCTGTGACGGGAGTTGTTGACTATAAGACATGGTATAAAATATCTGAGATATATGTGGGAGTGTCGAGAATTGCAGAATTGTAACACTTTAGGACGTAGCCTTTTTGAAAAAGGCTACGTCCTAAAGTGAAAAATGCCCTGTACCTTTTTGAAAAAAAATTAAATATTTCCCTTTTCCTGCTCTTATTCTACTTCATAAGGACGCATGGCTCCATTCTGAATCAAATACGCTTCCCCACATACTTTTTCTATTCCATCTCTCTGTAAAATGTAACTGCCATCCACAAGAACGTAGAATGTATGTCCAACACTATCTGGATATGTGATTTCTTCGTAAAGACGTTTTCCATCCAACACATCATCTTTTACTGCTTGATAATGTGGTAAAACCATTTTTTTCGTCAACCCAAGTCCCTGAATGAATTTCTCGTATGCTGGATCTGTGCTTTCTCCAGGCATTTCTGGCTGTGCATACACAACATCAGCCATGTTCATTGTACCCGCACTGATTCCCATGATAATTCCATCAAAGTTCTGAATCTTTTCTCGCAAGCCAATTTTTTTGAAAAATGCATTTTGCGTTGGCACATGTCCACCACCCAAGATGATCATGTCAAATGTATCTAATGCAGCTACCATTTCTTCTCCGTTTCGGTCGTCGCACAAGCACATTTCCTTTACAGGCAATCCAGACGCAACCAATTTTTCTTTAAAAAATTCTGCCATTTCATCGTTTATCTCATATGCATCTGGTGTAGCTGCAATAATCAAGCATCTTGCATCTTCCTTCCAATCACTTTTCAATTCGTCTACCATCCCATTTGCCGGGTTCAAGCCTGGATATGTCGGTGCTTCGCTGCTTTTATAATCTCCGGTCGGACTACTTGTCAAATATAGCTTTCTCATTTAAGACTTCTCCCTTATAAATACATTTTTATCATTCTGTGGTCAAAACATCACATCTGTGTACCGATATTTTCCTGAATCTCATTAATTTTATCAATCACTTCTTCAATCGGCGCATTCAGCGTTACATATCCATCCAGAGAAGCCGCCTTCGCTTTCAGCATTTCTGATTTTGGATAAACATAAATCCATGAACGCCCCTTTCCATTTCTTGCCTCTTGAACTAGATTTGCTACTGCAGAATTTCCATCAAATGCAAAGAGTGTACTATTTCGGCGTTCGAAAATTTCATAGTTAAATGATTTATAGATTCCCATTTCCTGTGCTTCCGTAGAAATTCTGATTCCTTTTAATTGCACTTTTGAAAGCTTCTTCATCTGCTTTTCTGTCATAAGTGACGGAACAATACTGTAAATGTCAAATCTATGATTCTGTTCTACCAAATATTTCTCGTGTCCATTTAGTTTGTGTCCTATCACAAAAAATACTTTTTCTGGATCCAAATTTTCTAAAAGTCCATTTATAATATTTTGATCGCTTTCACTAATTTTTGCTGAGACATTTCCACTCGTAAAGCTACCACCTGCAATGACTATCGGATATTTGTCCCATGGCAATGGAATTATTTTGTCTTTCAATACCGGGTAGGATGGTTTTTTATCGATTTCAAATTTCACATCCTTAATGTCCTCGAATTCCTTTTGAAATTCTTTCATATAGTACTGGTATACCGTCTTCCCACAAAGTGCATTTTCAAATGCTGCTAATTTTCGGGTGAAATTTTCTGTCTGTCGAGCAACAATTTTTTCTTCCACTGCTCTCATCTTGCAAAATTCATCATCTGTTATTTTCAAGAAATTGGTCAGTGCTAGCTGTTCGTCAATACTGTCCGTTCCGTACAACCCATAACCATCCGTTCCCATAACACAAGAAATCTCATTTGCCAAATACGTCTTTAACGGATGCTTTTTCAAATCTATGATATTATTTAAACGCACATTACTGCTTAACTGGAATTCCAATACAACTTCGTGGTCTTTAAGTTTTTCCATTAATTCTTTGCCCAGCTTGCTCTTAAGGCTTGCACAATAAAGTCCATGCCCAATGCGCATATATGGAAATGCTTGTCCCGGGAGCAGCGCCTCTTCCACCAATTGAATCGTTTTAGACATATTACTTTTAAGCGAATCATTTTCTCCTGCATGAACACGAATCGTCCACTCCTTGTCTTCGCTGGCAATCTTTCTAACAATTTCCTGAATGACGCCTTTTAATTCTACAATATCATTAATTTCTTCTCCAACAAAATCGCTTCCCACTACATAAGGGTCTTTACATACCACTTTTAATGCCTGCATAGCCTCAGTCAAATAGTTGCCCACTGTAATTTCCTGCTTTACCAGCGTCAACGGAATTCTTCTAATCGCTGCTAAGAAACGGATATCCACGCCTGTTTCCTTTTTCACTAATGGCAAAATGTGATGGATCTGGTCTAGCATTTTTGCTGCCACTTCTTCTTTTTTCACTAATGTAGTATCACTAATTTCTACATACTTAATATGTCTTTTCTGATACTCTCTTCCAATCCATAACAGCGTATCTTCATAAAAGGTAATCTGCGCATAATCCTGATTTTTTTGGTCTGCCAACATTTGTTCTAAATAGTTGCAAATGTCTTTATCTTCAATCTGTTCGTATCCCGCAATCTCAATTTTATAATCTGCTTCTACACCCTTTGTAAATACATAGCGGTATAAATATAGCTTTTCCAGATTAGTAAATACTGCCTGAGAATCTTTCAAAATAGAAAGCGAATTTCGAATTCGTTTGATATTTTCTGTAGAATTTTCCACATTTCTAAGAATCAAATCCGCAAAATTAATAAACGTATGGTCATCTATCCTACGGTCAAGATATTTTCCAGTTAATCCAGTCAAATCCAAGGTTTGCATCACTTGTTCTCTCTGCTGTTTCAGAAACGACTGCTGCTCCTCAGATAATGTCAGCTTTAATTTCTTGATATAATATAACGGATAACGAATCTGATGTTTTATCGCCAGTGCAATTAAAATATCTGCCGCCAGATTCGCATTTCCATGTGTATGTAAATCCGTAACTAACTTAATCTTCTCTGGAACGTACGATTTTACTAATGTCTCCCTGAAAGAATATTTATAATCCTTCGTCTGACTCATCAATGTTTTCGCAATAGCTGGGATTACAGAATTCACCTGTATTTCCCCATTTGGATAAACATTCGCGATTTTTGTACCGTTCAATCTAAAAATATAAACCTTTTGTCCATCCCCTTTGATGTAGCATGGAATTTCCCCCGCAATCACCGTTTTTCCTTGCCAGGTTGTTGTTTGCTGCCCTGTAATATTTGCCAGATTATTAATCATATTGTCCGTTCTATGATTCATGGCAAATATTTTATAAAACAACTCTCCATTCTCCATATCTAGCAAGACTACGATATCTTTTTCCTTGTCTAAATAAAATTTTCCAAAATTCCCCATATTTCCTCCGATTATTAGCACTTTAGGACGTAGCCTTTTTGAAAAAGGCTACGTCCTAAAGTGAAAAATGCCGTGTACCCATTTGACGCAAAAAGAAACTTATTCGTTTCATCCCTGTTTTTTTACAACGCGTAACTTCCGATAATTTGTCCAATTCGAACAATATCACTTCGTCCAGTAAATTCGAATTTGACCTTTCCAAGCCCGCTAAAGTACATCTCCAGTTCGCTATCCAAATCAAGAACGCCTGAGGTTTCAACTGAAAATGCTGATATTTTCGCATATGGCAATGATGTGAAATCTTTTTTCTTTCCGGTCATTCCTTGCACATTCACTGCAATAACACGTTTGTCCGTAAAGACAACATAGTCGCGTATCCCTTTGTACGCACTAATCACTTCTTCTGACGGAATCAAAAGTAATTCAATGTCTTTTAGTATTGAATCTGGATTTACTTGCTTCAGTTTGAAAAAAGTACCGTTCGTAAAATCAATCATGATTCTTACCCTCTTTCTGTTATTTCTCTATCTCCACTATACTATGTATGTTTGTTTAGCACAATATGTTATCTTTCTACTTCCAAGTTAAAAAGGATAGAATCATCACTCAGTTTTATAGAATCAATGGCTGATCAACTGGAATCCCCCGATCCACTCCTACATGTTCGACTTTTGTTTCATACTTGTTTCCCAAATAGTAATATCGCAAACTATCGACTTCTTTGTCTATGAGATCTCCCAGTATTGATTTAAGCATTACACATTGAGCCTGATTCACGATGCACTCAAACACAGAATTTTGTACACGCCTCCCATAATTTTCACATTGTTTAGCTACTTTACGTAATCGTGCTCTCCCAGCTGGAGTTTCTGTATTTACATCATAAGTAATTAGCATCAGCATTTCGCCACCTCACTTCCACAAAAACACAGGATATCCATCCAGATCACCTCTAAGATATCTTGCAAGTAGCATCGCCTGCACATATGGTATCATTCCCCATTCCACTTTTTCCTTAAGAAATGGATGTGTAATTGTCTCTTTTTTCTTATTTTGCCATTCTATAAGCAATTTTTTTCTCAATTCATCATCCATCAAAACTGCACCATTTTCTTTTCTAGAAAAATTTTTATTGGTTACGATTTTCTTGTTGATTAACGATAAAACAAAACGATCTGCATATACAGCTCGTAGTTCTTCTATCATATCTAATGCCAACGAAGCTCGTCCTGGTCGTTCTGTATGTAAGCATCCTACGTATGGATCAATTCCCACTGTTTCAAGTGCTGATATCATTTGATTAGTAAGTAACGTATAAGTAAATGAAAGCATTGCATTCACATTATCTTGAGGTGGACGCTTACTTCGTCCATGAAATTGAAAATCTTTCTTCTGTTGAAGAATGAGTTCGTTGAAAACACCAAAATATATGCTTGCAGATTCGCCTTCATATCCTCTAAGCTGATCTTTTGTTTTAGCTTCCTGTATAAGCTTTAAATTCTCTTTCATCGTTTCAGAGGCTTTTTTCACTCGTTCCTCATCAATCTGCATGCTATGATCTCTTTTTGCTCTTTCCAACACCCATCTAGCATTATATACTTTTCCGATGATACAATTTTTCGCAATTTCAAGACTAATTTTTTCGTCTTTACAACTCATGTATTGTTGTTCTCGCAGCAAAACGTTCCCTTTTGTTTTTCCGGTTACACGAGCTAGAAATTTCCCTTGTGGTGACAAATAGCAAAGTGAAACATTTCTTTCTGCACAAGCACCCATGAGGGCTGGACTTGTTCCACGATACCCAAAACAAACAATCCCTTCTAGATTATGTAACGGTACTCTGCCTATTTCTTTTTTGTCATCATATACAACAACATTTTCACCATCTAATCCTAGATAACTATTTTCAGAGGTCACATACAACGTATTCAATAATTTTTTCATGGTATTTCCTCCTCAAGTGATTTGGCAATATAATTAGAAACTGAACTTGTCTTTTCCAAGTTTGGAATGCAAATATCTTTCAGGGAACACGAATTACATGTCTTATTCTTTCTTACCTTTGGTGTATAACCCCTTTCATAATATTGATGCATCTCTTTCAACATTTTTTCAACTTCTTCTCTAAGCTCTTTTGTAAATATTACCTCTTCTCTTCGTCTTGTTTCTCCATAAAAGATAGATCCTTCTTCTATTGTTGTTGAAAACATTTCCTCCAGGCACATTGCTTGTGCCATTAGTTGAAGCTTGTCCTCTTCTGTTATTTTAGGTTTTCCTTTTTTGTATTCTACCGGATATATTGAATACAATCCTCGGTGTCCGAAAAGAGTCACTCCACTTTCGGATTTTTCAAATTCTACTACATCACATTCTCCGCTAATTCCCAATTTTCTTGAGGAAATAGGGAGTGCTCGCACAACGATTGTATCTTTACGTTTTTCTTTTAAGTACGGATCATGTACTTTCTTATGCATTAATTCTCCTACAACAGTATGTACATTTTCCTCCCATTGCTGTTCGATATGAATCAGTGCCCATTGTCTACGGCAAAATTTGAAATGTTGTATTCCTGACAACATCAAGTATTCCTCTTCTTTGTACTCCATCAAACCATCCTTTTCATCTCAACAATATTTGGAATCTTTACAGCAGGATTTTATAAATTTTCATTCCGTATTTTTCCCACGGCTGTCAACATTCTTCTTCCGCATATTCTTGTTTCAACTCCTCTGCTAAATATGAATCGCTCATGCAATGCATATCTGAGATACCATCTCGTATCAATTTGTAAGTTTCAGAATTATAAAAAATATCCAACGCCTCGTCCAATGAGATGCTCTGTTTTTTCGCGAACAGTGCTATTACGCGGCTATATTTTTTTTGAAGTAAAATTGGATTTGCATTCACACTTTTTCACTCCCTTCAAATCGCAAAAGTTTTAATGCATTTTCTGTACGGAAGCATATTTGTAAATTTGGCTTTTCATACTGTAAACGTTTAATTGCCTCATTCTTATCAATCAATCCATCATAAAATAATTCTATAGTATTAAATACCCGATCATTGGCAATACCCCCAATCACAAGATCATAATCCGTTGTATCTTTGCCTCTGCGACAATTTAATATAAAATCTAGCCATTCCTCTGAATAAGAATCGAATTTTAGTATTTTTAACTTGCTTTCCATTCTTTCATCGTAAACATACTTAGAAATGACAGCATTTTTTCCACGTCGCTTAAATCTACCACACCACTTTTCTGCCTGTTCATATAACGGTGTAAGGTAAAAACCACGTCCAAAATCTACGTCCATGCGAGAATGGACCAAATCTGGTTCCGCAATTTCTAAATAAGAACCATGATACAGAATCACATCTTCACCCCCTTTTCTTTCATCACTTCAAGCAGTTCCTCCACAATATATTCCTTACTCTGTGTGTGTAAAATATCGTACTCTGGAATAACATATTCATTTAAAATATTACTTTCCTTAGTAAATATATGATAAATTTTTTCTGCACCTACACCAAGTTTTTCTGCAACATTTTCGATACAAAATACCGCGAACTCAAGTTCTCTAACGCTTTTTATTTTCTCATTCAATATCATATATATTCCCTCCTATCTTTCACTTCTAACTTTGTTAGCTCTACTGGTTTTAGCAATTTTATCCATTATGAGGTAACAGTAATAACGTAATACTTTCAATACACATTCACATTTTTCACACTCGCATTACACTTTATTCTAAGTATTATTTTAGTGAATTTCTTACTTATTTCCACAGCCCAATAAATATATAACTTTAATTCTTTCTGGTAAGTATATAAAAATTTTCTTTCACTTTCAATTATACATTTACAATTTTATCCACGCTCCCACGAGAGGAGCGACAATGATAGCTGCCATTAATGAGTTCGAGAGACAATTTCAATCCACGCTCCCACGAGGGGAGCGACTATATATATCATCATGTATTCAAGGGGGGAGTTCTATTTCAATCCACGCTCCCACGAGGGGAGCGACTTAATTAGATGCTGTGGACTAAAGTTCTAACGTATTTCAATCCACGCTCCCACGAGGGGAGCGACGCCAACTGGTGAAGCGTTAGTATTCCTTCCAGAAATTTCAATCCACGCTCCCACGAGGGGAGCGACGGGCAACGCTGGCGAAGATGGCAGAATTGCTACAAATTTCAATCCACGCTCCCACGAGGGGAGCGACTGTGCTGAGACACACGCACGCGAGTATTCTAATGATTTCAATCCACGCTCCCACGAGGGGAGCGACTTGCTTTTGTTC
>CAZPZR010000017.1:0-12191 GCA_964591105.1 uncultured Lachnospiraceae bacterium
TTTTTAAAATAAATTAATATTAAGAATCTATGAACAACTACAACCTTTTTCATCTATATATCTTATAGTTTTTATCTATATTTATCCACATTTATCGCTCATACATATTTGACACTCACCCGTTCAGGAACTAAACTAAATAGTAGATATTTTGACGAAGAAAGGATGAAATTTATGTCAACATTAGAATTACCAAAATCATTCGATGAGTTTGTCGATGCAAGAAAAGCTGGGTTCTTAAAAGTAAAAGAATATGTAGAAAACGGAGGACATCTTGCTGGAATGTTCTGTTCTTACACTCCTTTGGAAATCTTTGATGCCGCTGGAGTTGCAGTTGTTGGACTTTGTGGTACAAGCAACGAACCAATCGCTGATGCTGAGAAAGTACTTCCTAAAAACTTATGTCCATTGATCAAATCTAGTTACGGATTTGCTTACACAGAAAAATGTCCATATACATACTTCTGTGATTTCATTGTTGGGGAAACAACTTGTGACGGAAAGAAAAAAATGTTCGAACTTTTGAACGATATCAAAGAGACTTACGTTCTTCACCTTCCACAGAGCCAGAAACGTGAATACGCGAAGGAAATCTGGTATCAGGAAGTAAAACTTCTGAAAGAATACATGGAAGAAAAATATGGTATCGAAATCACAGATGAAAAATTAAGAGAAGCTGCTCATAAAAGAAATGAACTTCGCAAGACACAGTTGGAACTGTATGCACTTCAAGGAGCTACACCTCCTGCAATGAAAGCTACAGAAGTAATGTCTACACTTGCTCAGGGCGTGTTCAACTTCGGTCCTGATGCACAGCTTGCTAGTTTCAAAACAAAATTAGATGAAGCAAAAGAAGCTTATGCAAATGGTGCAAGACCAGTTTCTGAAAAAGCAAAAAGAATCCTTCTTACTGGATGTCCATCTACAGGTGTTATCCAGAAAGTGGGTGCTACAATTGAAAATAATGGTGGTGTTATCGTCTGTCTTGATGACTGTGGCGGTGAAAGAACACAGAAGATGCTCGTAGATGAAAATGCAGACGATATCTTAAGAGCAATCTCTGATCGTTATCTTGAAATCCACTGTTCTGTTATGACAACAAACGAAGGACGTATTGAAAATACAAAAGAAATGTGCAAAAAATACAATGTCGATGGTGTTGTTGAAATGGTTCTTCAGGCTTGCCATACATTCAACGTTGAAGCAAACTATATGCAGAGAATGTGCGAAGATGAAGGCATCCCATATATGAAACTGGAAACAGATTATTCTACAACAGACAGCGGACAAATCGAAACAAGACTTGCCGCATTTATCGAAATGTTATAAGATTAGTAAAGGGCAAGGGGAAGACCTCTTGCTCTTTCTTAACGTTTCATAATTCAAAGGAGGAGACTATGTATCAAGTCGGAATAGACATTGGTTCCAGTGCTGCGAAAGTAGCTGTGATCAAAGATCAAGAAGTAATCAAAACACTTCTCTTAGATACCGGATTTAGCAGCCGCAAAGTAGCAGATGAAATCTATGCTACACTGGAAGCAGAGGGGATTACAAAAGAAAATGCAAAATACGTAGCCACAGGTTATGGAAGAATTTCTGTTCCTTATGCAGATGATGTTGTTACAGAGATTACCTGCCACGGAAAAGGTGCTCATTTTCTCTTTGGGGAAGATGGAACTGTCATCGATATTGGAGGGCAGGACACAAAAGGAATTGGATTAAAAAAAGGTCGTGTCATGAAATTTATCATGAACGACAAATGTTCTGCAGGAACTGGGAAATTCCTGGAGGTTATGACAAACAGATTAGGATTGACACCAGAAGAACTTTCTGCGCTGGCTAGAAATGGTCAGGAAATCACTATCAGTTCCATGTGTACTGTATTCGCAGAATCTGAAGTCATCAGTTTAATTGGAAAAGGAACACCTCGCGAAGATATCGCATTTGGTGTCATCGAATCCGTTGTAAATAAGGTCGTATCTTTATTGGCACAAGTACCAAGCGACAAATATTTCTTAACAGGAGGACTCTGTGAAGATCCTTATATTGTAGAGCGTCTCTCCAAAGCACTCCGTGCTCCTGTTGAAACAACACCTTTAGCAAGATATGCTGGTGCAATCGGAGCTGCAATCCTTGCAGAGTAATTTTTAAATAAGCAGATAAAAAAAACTGACAGGAAATGCCTGTCAGTTTTTTAATCTCATTTTCCTCAGAACTAGATTGGAAGTTCAAGATAAATATCTTTTCCTTCTTTGATAGAGATAACAACTTTTCCGCCGCCAACTCTAACTGCTGCTCCAGATACACTTGCAACTGCTGCTGGTACTTCAGCTTCTTCTGCTGCTGGTGCTTCTTCAGCTTCTTCTTTAACTTCCTGGATTCCTTCTACATTATCTTTTGTTAATGGGCTAAGGGAATCACTTGTTTTTGTTAATTTTGCTCCGATTACCTGTCCAATTGTAAGACATCCATCAAGATTTAAGAGACCTGCATCTACTAATTCATCAAAGATTGCTGGGTCTTCAAGGTTTGCTGCCTGAATTGTAATACCTTCTTCAGCTCTGCAACATAATACTGCAGGATCATTAGCATGAGCTTTCGCTGTTTCCGCTGTAATAGACATACCATCTACCTCCTAATAACTATCTTTTACACTATTTTAAGTATAATCACTCTTACCTCATAGTTCCAATTGTTTTTTTCTATAAATGTATAGAATGTTTCTATTCTACTATTTTAATGTGTAAGCTTTTGTATTTGACCATGGACCATAAATCTTTTTGCCATTTACTGTCTTATAAGCTCTCACTTTATAATAGAATTTTTTATTCTTTGTTACAGAAAGTGTTTTTGACTTTCCAGATGTCGTAGAATATGTACTTACAATATTCGTTCCCGTCTTCTTCGTTGAACGAGAAATCTGATATCCACTTTCTCCATTAATATTTGTCCAGCTCACCTTGACCTTCTTGCTATTTACTTTTGTCACCTTTGGTGTACTGATTTTTTTCAGCGTATATACGCTGGCTGTCTTGTAATTTGGACTATTTACGGTTGTGTCGCCTTTCTTGTAACGTGGAACGACTTTAAAGTAATATTTTACACCGTCTGCCAGATTCTTCTTTGTCGCGCTCAGTTTTTCTGTCGTCGTCAGCAGCGTGTACTGACTTGCTGTAGACTTCTTATAGTATACGCGGTAAGAAGTTGCTCCACTCACCTTGCTCCAACTTACTTTGACATCATCATATCCGCCTGAAAGGACTGCTTTCACACTTGCCGGAGCTTTCGGCGGTTCTACCTCATCCTCTGTTTTGATCTTTTTGTAAATGTAGTGATAGCTTCGGCCCTCTCCTACAAAATCATTATCCCAGTCTATTGACTCTTTAATACCAACAACACGATAGCCTTCGATTTCTTTTTCAATAATTCCAAGACCCTGTACCATGGAAATTGGATATGCTTTGTAAATGTCGTCCTCGGCAAGTTTCTTTCCATTTTCATCAATATGACCAACCGTTACGGTAGAAATATTATGTTCTCCACACTGTTCAAATCCTGTCTCGTTTTGAATTTCTTCATTATCTACTGTTAATTTAACAGTTACGGCGTCAATGAAATGTACACCATCAAGTGCTACCTGAATGGTATAAGACATATTTGGTCCTACGCTTCTTGGTGGAAGCACCTCGATAATCTGACTATTTCCATCACCTTTTACGCCATTTTTATTTACCCCTGCGATTGCAACGAATCGTACAGTTCCATCTCACTCAGGGATGTGGTACACTGGCCATACGACACCGTTCTGGTCAATTGCACGCACTTCTGTTTTTTTCGAATCCAGATTTGTTCCATACAGATTCAATCTCGTTTTCAGTTCTCCAACTTGTTTGGATACTTTTACGGTAATCTCTGTAGAGTTTTCATTTTCAATTAATTTGTTATTTCCAGTAATCGTCATTGCTGACAATGTTTGTTCTGTTTCTGTTGCGCCTGCTGCCAGCACGGAAATTACTGAGCTGACATACACTGGCGTATCGCCCATCGTCAGGTTGATAATATAAGACTCTGTCAATTCCGTTTCATTTGCCGGAAGCTCGAAAGAAATAGAAGGTTCTCCACCCTCTCCGATAGCCACCGAAATGTCTGTAGCCTTCGCAATTCCAGCTTTGAAAATCTTTGCTGTAATATTATCCGCCTCATTCAGGCTAACACCTTTCAGAACGCCATTTACACGTCCTCCCTGTGCATCAAAAATTTCTCTTTCAAGTTCAATTCCCGTAATCATAGATTTTGAAACAATGATCCAGGAGAACTTCTTTAAGTTCACGCCATCTGTGCTTTTCAGTGCACCTTCTTCTGCATAAAGAGCAGACGTAGATTTTAGTGTCGGTACATTTTCAAATGTAATTTTCAGTAAGTTTCCTTCCACAGACACTGTATCGTTTTCTGTCAAATCAATACGATTGGAATGTTCATTTCCAAAATCTGAAATAAAGATTTTTTTCTTTACAGCCTCTATGTCACTGCTACCGAGCTGAACTTCACGTTCCATGGTAACAACCAACGTTACGCTGTCTACCATTTCTACACTCTTAGGATTGATTGCTACCGTTGCACCTTTCTTTTCCTGCTGTACAACTGCTGTTGCCTGAGTTTCAATTCCATTTTCTCTCAAGGCTCCTACTTGAATGCGATATTCAATATTATTTTTCAATGTATTATTTGGAATTGTCAGAACAGCTCCATTTGCAGTCATATTGGATACTTTTACCTTCAATCTGTCTGCCATAGACACGTCTGTGCCTGCAATATACGCAGTCGCTTCAATCCCCCAGTTATCCGCAGTCAGCTCTGTCCCTTCGATTTCGACTTTTACATCTCCACCTTCAGATGACACCTGATCTGGTGTAACTTTTACGGAAGAAATCACAGCATTGCTAGTAATATTTCCAGGTTTCTGCTCTTCTTTTCCTTCCACTGCAAAGGATGTTGTCAATGTACTGAGCACATCTCCTTTTACGACACATGCGATTGTATATTCAATATTCTCGGTTGTGTCATTTGCCGGCACATCAATTGTATACTTCTGAGCAGTTGCTGTATCTTGTGTATTTACAGCTGTTAAATTCGTCACACCACTTGATGCATATACGTTTACGTTCAACAGACTGGACTTCAAGTTTTTCCCAATAACTTCAAGGGATACTTTTCCGCCAGTTGCTGGAAGTTTGTTCGTATCGATATTTAATCTTGTAATAGTCGCTTTATCTTCTGATGCCACTTCTTTCTTTGTAACTTTCATAGAAAAAGTCTGTGTGCCATCATACTTTTCGCCATTTACTGTCAAGATTTCTTTGTTCTTTGCTGTAAATGTAATCTTTTCTGGATTCGCAGTGTAATTCGTTTTCTGCGCAGACGCAATACGAATTTCTCCACTTTCTACACCAGCATCTACTGTTACTTTTAAGAATCCATTCGTCGGCCGCTTCGCCATTCCTTCGGATGTAGGGAACTGGGAGTCCACCACTACAAAAACCTGTTCATTAAACGGATTTCCATACTGATCCGTCACCTGAATAATCATGGTCTTCTGATCTGGTTGTGGTATCTCTGTGTCCGTATCATTGATTGATGTCAATGTAAATTCAATGGTTTCTTCTCCTGTAAATGAAGCACCATCTATTTTTACGATTTTTCCATCTTCCACCCCAAAAGTATACCCTTTACTTGGTTTGCTTGTATAGGTTCCATCAAACGGAATACTTAACTTATAAGTCCCACTTTGTAAATTCTTTACGGAATATTCGATGAGACCATCTTGATCACTTACAAGTGTCGCGATATGTTCATCTGACGCACTGGTGTCAACGAGTTCACATTCAATATTTGCTAATGCTTTTCCTTTATTGTCTGTAACCTTTGCCTGAATTTTAGTTGCATCCGCAAGTTCTCTTGCTTCTGCAGTCTGTTCATTCAGCTCCGCTGCCTTGGTGGAAATTCCTGTTCCAAACGCAAGTTCAACGGCAAGTAAGAGTGCTAGTCCACATGACAGACAGCGCTTTACTTTCGCGTTTTTCATCAGCCTGCTCCTTTCTTTTCTGTTGTTTCTGATTACCAGGGTAATTATAACATTCGAACCCTCTATTTTCTAATAGATATTTTCTATGAGGCTAGCTGGTTACTTCAGTGTATAAGTCTTAACACTTGACCAAGGTCCATATATTTTTTTGCCATCTACCGTTTTGTAAGCTCTGACTTTATAGTAATATTTTTTTCCTTTTGTCACCGTTAATGTCTTTGTTTTTCCAGCTGTTGTTGCATAGGTGCTCACAATATTTGTACCATTTTTCTTTGTAGAACGTGAGATTTGATAACCACTCTCCCCGTAAATGTTTGTCCAGCTTACTTTTACCTTCTTCGAATTGACCTTTGTTACTTTCGGTGCAGAAAGTTTCTTTAATGTATACACAGCTGCCGTTTTTGAGCTGCTGCTTTCCATCATCTCTTCTTCATAGGTGTAGCATGGAACTACTTTGAATATGTATTTCACTCCATCTGTAAGGTTCTTCTTTGTTGCATACAATTTTGTCGTGGTTGTCAAACGTGTGTATTTTGTGCTTGTCGCTTTTTTATAGTATACACGATAAGAAGATGCTCCACTCACTTTGCTCCAGCTTACTTTTACATCATCATACCCACCAGAAAGTGTTGCTTTTACACTTGTTGGTGCTTTTAAAGATACCGGTTCTTCTTCTGGTTTAAAAATCGTATAGTACACCGGGCTGTCACCGGAGAATGTACTTCCATTTACTTTATCGAGAATTCCTCTGCCTTCATCGTTTGGATCGTCAACTACAGTAAACTGCATTCCCTTTCCATAACTCTTCCATCCCTGATTTTCTGCAAGTGTAACTGTCATTGTCTGGTCTGTATCCCAGGAAGTTACCTGATATTCCAGAATACCATTTTCATCTGTAATTAATTCACTTGGATCCCCATTTTCCACATGAAAGCGAATTCCCTCCAATGGATTTCCATTTTTATCTCTGACAATTGCTCGGAACGTCACAAGGTCACAAGTATTTGTTCCTTTTTCCCACAGCGTAATCTGTGGAAGTGCTTCTGCTACCGGCTTTCCATTCACTGTTTCAATCACTGGGATGCCATCTTCACTTCCTACATGTACTTTTATAAATTCTGGGCTGGCGATGTATTTGGAATCTTCCGGCAAATACAATTCGTAGTCACCTTTTTCATATGCACCCAATTTCCATACTAATTTTCCTGTATCGGAATAAAGGTTGTGCTCGACCATATATTTCACATCATATCGTGTGAATTTAATGTTATATGGCGCATCTGTTCCATTCTGTAATTTTAATGGAATCTCCAGAACTCGCATTCCATCCGCTTCTTTTTTCTTCACCACGTAAGTTAATTTGCGTCCGTCTTCGTATGGCGTGCCATCAATGGTTGTCATAGATACAATCCATTCATTTGGACCTTCTGCCTGGAAGGAATGTTCATCCTCTGTTGTATATTTCTGATCTGCCAGTTTTATGCTTGTCGTCTTTCCACGGTTTGGTCCATACACATAATAGGTTATGATTCCATATTCATCAGATACAATTTTTTCTGTATTTGCTACGCCGTCGATTACACACTCGAATGTCACCCCTTTTACTGGGTTGCCTTTCGTGTCTAATACTTTGGCGCGAAACACACCTGGGTCACAGGCGTAGGAAGGTTCGATTGGCTTCTTTACCAAGTCCTTTATTGCCTTTTGCAATGCTTCCACCTGTACATCTACTTCTGCCTGTGTTGCTTTCTCATCCACATACACTTTATCGGCTGTCTGGATTGCTTTCTGCAATGCCTCATATCCACTGGTGTAGTCGTCTTCTTTCAGTCCCTTTGCCTGCGTAAGAGCTTCTTCCAATTTAGTTTTATCTGCCTTGCGCACAAGTGTATTTCTAGCTTCTTTCAATTCCTGCAGTATCTGGTCAACAGCTTCTTGTGTCGCGTTACCATCTGCCACTATTGCTTCTGCTTTCGCAAGCGTTTCCTGGTAAACTACCCATGTTTCTGTTGTATAAGCATCTTCCAGATAACTTTCTTTTAACTTGATTTCTTTTGTAAGTGCTGTCTTATTCGCAGTTTTCTTTAAAGTACTCTGTGCCTTTTGAAGGTCTGCAATCGCCTGATTATACTCTTCCTGCGTTGCTTCAGACTGATTCAGAATATTATTGGCACGTTCCAATGCCTGCGTAAATGTTTCCACACTCTCTGGAGTATAACCATTGGTATCTACTTCGTTTGCCTGTGCAACTGCTTCCTGCAGCACTGTTGCATCTGGTGTTCTTGTGGCATCACTTACATTTCCGGTACGTGGTTTCACGATAATTTCTTTTTCGTAATCCACATCCACAGTCACGCCATCCACTGTTCGATAATATCTCTGTCCATCTTTTACACCGATCGTAACAAGAATTGGTTCAAATTCATAAGGCTCTTCATGGCAGGCAAGGATTTCCCATGTTTTTCCTTCTTCCCATCCTGGTGCTGCCTTCAAATATGCAATCCCTGTGTAAGCATTCGATGTTTCATTCCATGCTTCTGCTCCTGTTTCTGGCACACGAACCTGGAATTTGAATGGACGATGGAATACATTTCCATTTTGATCTTTTACGATCAATTTCAGTTCCGTTAGAATTTCTGTCTTCTGCAATGCAGTAATTGCTTCTTTTAACTCTTCTGCAGCTGCATCTACCGCTTCTTTTGTTACCTCTGTGCTTTCATAGCAGTCCTTTGCCGTTTTCAGCGCAGATTCATACACTGCATAAGTTTCTTTTGTGTATTTATATGCCTCTTCAACTTTTTCTGCTTCTTCCAATGCCTGAGCGAGTACAGTCTTTTCTACATATTCATTTTTCGCTACCAGCACAAAAGTAAGTTCTTCCAAACCTGTCGCAGCGATTCCGTTAATTGTATCGGTTGTATTTCCCCACGCTACTGAATAAACCAGTTTTTCTGGTGTAGCGATATAAACATCCCCCGCCGGTACGATGGTGATCTCATTCCATATAGCATCTGTGGAACTATGTTTCAGTACAAGCTTTCCTGTGGAATTTGTTTTCACAACAGCTACATTTTCTGCAGCTTCATTTTTCATAATTTTCTGGAATTCCACATCTGGAAGTGGAATCCCTTTTTGATCTATAACCTGAATTTCCAAGCGGTCAAAAATCGGTGTTTTCACACCATCTTCATCGTATTCCGGGTAATATATAGGCTCTTCGCCATATTCCACTTTCTTTTTGTTCTCATAAGCTGCTTCAATACGCTTTTCATCAAAATAAGTTTTTTGTTCATCTGTTAATTTTTCATACGCATCTAAAGCTGCCTGCACCTGTGGCAAATCGGATTCTGTCATCTTGCTGATATTAAAAAATGCAAATAATTTATTCACTTCGATTGCCGCGAACAAATCATCTTTCTTGCTGTTATCCGGCAAAGTTGTTTTCTCTTTTTCCAATTTTGTCAAACGTGCAAGTGGTGTAATATCTGTCACATTCGTGTTCCCAGCGAGATTCAGTTCTTCCAGATTTCTCATTTTCCCAATTTCTGTCACATCTGTCAGTTCGTTATGAGATGCATCAAGGAAATATACTTGTGTCAATTCACTACAGTCTGGTAATGTTTTTACTTTATTATTGGAAATAGAAACATATTTCAGATTTTCCAACTCAGAAAGTGCATCTACAGATTCTATCTGGTTGTATTGAGCACTCAAACTTGTCAATTTCTTCATGTCCTTGATTGCAGAAATATCTGTAATCTTCTGATTTGCGGAAATATCAAGCAATGTCAAATTTGTAAGTTTGCTCAAATCCGAAATATCTGTAATTCCGTCCTGTTTTAAGATTAACTGATCTAATTGTGTTAGTCCTGAAAGCGGTGACAAATCTTTCAGACTTTTCCCTTCTACTGCTGATGTGTATGCAATATCTATCATCGTTGCAGATTTTGCATACTGCAGCCCTTCCAGGTTTTCAATCCAATATTGTTTTCCAGCCCATTCTTCTGTCTCAAAGTCTTCTGGATGTGCACACAGTTCGTAGGAAATATTTTTTACAGATTTGTCGCCAACCATTTCGGCAGTCAATTTCACACCGCTTTGGATAGAATTCATTGCCGCGCGCACTGCCCAGTGAAGAATTGGATCTCGGATTACTTCTTCCGCAGATGGCTGATATACATCTTTTGCTTCCAGCCCGCCACAAGTGTCTGCCTTCGCAGTCATCCCATATGCAGGAGACAATGCTAATACTGACGCAAGCAGTAAAGATATTATTCTTTTTTTCATCGCTATTCCTCTCCATTTTTTGAAAAGCGCCATCATATCAAATACAATGGCGCTTTTAAGGTTATGATTATTTTAAAGTATATGCTTTCACATTTGACCATGGTCCGTAAATTTTCTTTCCATCCACAGTCTTGTATGCTCTTACTTTGTAATAGTATTTTTTACCTTTTGTCACAGATAATGTCTTTGTTTTTCCACTTGTTGTAGAATATGTGCTGACAATATTTGTTCCTGTTTTCTTTGTAGAGCGTGAAATCTGATATCCACTTTCTCCGTAAATATTTGTCCAGCTTACTTTTACTTTCTTAGCATTTACTTTGCTTACTTTTGGTGTTGCAAGTTTCTTCAAAGTGTAAACGCTTGCTGTCTTTGAATAGAAGCCTGTTACAGTTGTGTTTCCATCTTTGTAGCATGGAACTACCTTAAATGTATATTTTACTCCATCTGTAAGATTCTTCTTTGTTACAGATAATTTTGTAGTTGTTGTTAATAATGTGTAGCTTGTGCTTGTAGATTTCTTGTAGTATACGCGATAAGAATCTGCACCTTTTACTTTACTCCAGCTAACTTTCACGTCATCATGTCCGCCAGAAAGTGTTGCTTTTACAGTCGCTGGTGCTTTCACATCTTTTCTTGTTTTGATTTCTACAGTTTTGCTCTGTGCTTCATCATATACAGCCCCGTTTTTATCTACGTATGGAGTTACTTTGAACTCATATGTTGTAAATCCTGCAAGACCTTTCTGTGTATAAGATGTAGCTGTTGTTGCTACTGCCTCAGACCATGTTTCGTCTGCTGCCTTCTTATAAGATACAAGGTATCCATCTGCGCCTTCTACTTCGCTCCAAGTAACTTTTACTGTATTGTATGCTCCAGAAAGAACTGCTTTCACACTTTCTGGTGCTTTTGGAAGATCTGCAATTGCAATCAATCCATCTTCTGCTGCCTGTAATGCAGCAAGTGCTTCTGCTACTTCTTCTTCTGTTGCTTCTTCATTGTTAAATACTTTTGTTGCTTCGTTAATTGCTGTCTGCAATGCTTTAAAGCTTGCAACTGTATAATCTTCTGCTTTTAATCCAGCAAGTGCTGTGATCTTTGCTGAAAGTTCTGTTTTGTCAACTTCTGGTACTACTGGTGTATCTGGTGTTTCTTCTGCTACAGACATTGCTCCACTCTTCACATAAGAGCCATACTGTGAAAGTGCTACGGATACTTTCCAGCCTGTTATATCAAATTCAATCGTTGATTTTGCTGGAATTGCTACTTCGAATGTTCTTTCTTCGTCTGTTCCTGTTGCTTTAACACTTGTTCCAACATAATTTACTGCAGAATCACCATACTGGCCAATGTATAACACTTTGTAATAAAGTGTCTCTGGAAGTGCTGTACCTTTTACTGTTACTGTAACAGTTTCTCCTGCTGCACTTACTGATTCTTTAGATGCTTCAACTGTCTTGATTTCTGGAGTTGCTGGTACTTCCACTCCATCAATTTTAATTTCTGGTGTTGTTTTGTATGTCCCGTCAGATGTATTACTTGAAAGTCCTACACGTACCTTCCAGCTTAAAGCGTTTGGATAAGTTGTTGTTGATGGAAGTGGCACTTCGATTGTCTTCTCTGTTGCTGTTCCTGTTGCAGCAACTGCGTTTCCTGTCCAATCTACTGTGGTATCTTCTGTTCCGCCATACAACCCTGGTGCTGTATATTTCAGTGCGTAATATAAAGTATCTGGTAAATTTTCACCTTTTACTGTGATTGTAAGTGTTTCTCCATCTTTGCTCACAGATGTTTTTGCTGCTTCTATGCTTGTAAGCACTGGATC
>CAZPZR010000017.1:12291-29973 GCA_964591105.1 uncultured Lachnospiraceae bacterium
CTCCATCTTTGCTCACAGATGTTTTTGCTGCTTCTATGCTTGTAAGCACTGGATCCGCTTTTACGTCTTCCTCTACTTTTTCTACTACAAGTGTTACTTCACCTGTGTACTCTTCATCATTTACTGTTTCTACGATTACATTCCAGTCAGAGTCTGTACCAACAAAAATCTCTGCTGGCTCAGCGCAAGTAAATTCACTGCTTGCTGATGGCTGTAACATATAGCTGTCAACTTCGCCTTTTAATGCATATGCTAATTTTCCGTCTGCATCAGATTTACCAATCTGTACGTCATATGCAACTCCATATTCACTCTTTAACATTAAGTCTACGCCAGAAACAGGATTTCCATCTTTGTCTACCACTTTTACATTCAGAACTTTATTATCAACTTCTGGTGCTACTGGTGTATCTGGTGTTTCTTCTGCTACAGACATTGCTCCACTCTTCACATAAGAGCCATACTGTGAAAGTGCTACGGATACTTTCCAGCCTGTTATATCAAATTCAATCGTTGATTTTGCTGGAATTGCTACTTCGAATGTTCTTTCTTCGTCTGTTCCTGTTGCTTTAACACTTGTTCCAACATAATTTACTGCAGAATCACCATACTGGCCAATGTATAACACTTTGTAATAAAGTGTCTCTGGAAGTGCTGTACCTTTTACTGTTACTGTAACAGTTTCTCCTGCTGCACTTACAGATTCTTTAGATACTTCAACTGTCTTAATTTCTGGAGTCGCTGGTGTTTCCAAACCATCAATCGTAACTTTTTTACATTTTCTAGAGAATGTACCATACTGATTTGTGTCAACGGCTACTTTCCATCCAGTTGTTGATGGATATTCTGATGCTGCTGGCATTGGAACAACGATTGTTCTGCTATTTGCATCTCCTGTTGCATCTACTTCTACTGCAGACCCATCTACATTGTAATCGAAATCTCCACCAAAGTCATCAAGTCCTACCCATATACGTTTGTAAAACAATTTTTCAGGTAAGTTTTCACCTGTAACTGTAATTTCAAGGTTTTCCCCGTCCTTGCTTACAGCCGCTTTTGTTGCTTCCACTTTGTAGATTGTAGCATCTGCTGCCTTTGAAACTACAGGACCAAGTCCACTTAAGTTTCCAATCGTCAAAACTGCTACTAACACAAGTGCCAGCAAGCTTTTCATGCTTCTTTTCATTTCTTTAAATCCTCCTTGGTATTTTTATCGTTAATTGGATGTTCATCCAATAACTTACATTGTTATCTCCGTTACTTTAAGCGATAAGAACGTACACTTGACCATGGTCCATAGATTTTCTTACCGTTTACACTCTTATAAGCTCTCACTTTATAGTAATAGGTTTTATTCTTTGTCACTGTAAATGTTTTGGATTTACCAGTTGTTGTTGTATAAGTACTAATAATATTCGTTCCCGTTTTCTTCGTAGACTTAGATATCTGATATCCACTCTCCCCAGAAATATTATTCCAACTTACAGTAACCTTCTTTGCTCCCGCTTTTGTAACTTTTGGTGTATTTAACTTTTTCAGTGTGTACACGCTTGCTGTTTTTCCCTGAGTTCCCTTTACTTTTGTATCTCCCTCATAATGATATGGAACAACTTTGAACGTATATTTTACACCATCTGAAAGATTCTTCTTTGTATAATTTAGTTTTGTAGTCTGTCCAAGGTATGTATAGCTTTTTGCAGTTGATTTTTTCATATATACGTCATATCCTGCCGCATTTTCAACCTTTTTCCAGCTAAATTTTACATCATCATATCCACCGGAAAGTACTGCACTTGCACTCGCAGGTACTTTCAATACAATACGCTCTCCCTCATATTGAATAACAAGCGGATAGAGCGAAATCTGATTCGCGGTAAAATAAAGTTTTTGATCTTCCACTTTAAATTCTACTGGTTGTAATTCATTATTTTCAATTAGATAATAAGCATTTTCTATTTCTTTTTCAATATTATTAATAGAAACACCTAATTCTATCTCAGGAAATCTTCCAATTTCCCATCGATGCGGATTTACCAGAATAATATCTCGTACTTCGTAAATCTTTCCTTTTAATTTCGCATCCAGATTGAGATCCAGTTTTTTATCTAATACAAGGAAATCTTTAAAATTCATTCCACTTAATGTAACGTTCCCTGAGAGACTTGTAATAGATGTATCATTACTATGAATCTCTGATTTTTTCACAAGCTGAATACTTTCCACCATTTTACAACTTGAAAAATCATATCTATATTTTCCTGCACCATATTCTGATTTATCTTTTACAACTAATGGAAAATTCTGTACCCCATACTCCTTGTGATCCACAAATACCATGTATGGTACATCTTCAATCAAGGATTCTCGCAAATATCCTCGGTCTCCAGATGATGTTTCGATTGTTTCATATGCACTAACCAATTTAATTGGTATATTAAATACTTTTCCTTCTCCAAAGCACACCGGTAAGTTCACAAATACTCGTTTCACAGAATCTAGGTCCGTTTCCTCTGTCTTTCTTTTCTGCAAACACAGACTTGTCACTTCTGGATAATCATATGTTGGGGCATCAATATCACCAATTTCCTTGATATTGACAATCTTCGCACCATTCACCCATACATACATGTTATCCATTTCATACTCTGAATCCAACGCTGTAATAATATAGTTGTGATTTTTTATTAATTTTAAATCTGGAAGTTTTCCGTTTGAAGATACTACTTCTGCTTCGATTTCCTGTTTTGTACTGTTAAATATTTCAAATCGAATCTCCTTATTTAAAGTAGTTTCCTTAGAGTCTACAATCTCCTTGATTGTCAGTCCTTTGATTGTCACTGTTGCAGTTTCATAGAAGTCTTTCTGCTGATACGCTGGGATTCCGTTATAAATCGGCACAGAAGATGCCGACACGTCATTCGACAGCATTACTGTAGCCAAAAGCCCAAAAGCAACCGCTGAAAGCATTTTCCCAAATTTTCTTCCGCTCTTCATTCTTTTTCCTCCCGGGTTTTAAAACGTTTATTGCTCACGCAAAAGCCAGTTATATAGGTTATCATATCTATTTTTTTTAGTTTCGTAAAATAGTTTTTTTAGATAAATAGTGGATTTATTTGTTTTTTAGATACACTTTCGCATATTTATGCGTCACTTTATGCACTTTCCATTCTTATAATGTGAAATGCCACCATAAGCCTCATTCGATTTTCATTTGTCTGAATATCGTACCCTAAAATTTCCCGAATCTTATTCAACTTATACGTTAATGTATTTTTATGACAAAATATTTTTTCTGCCGTGCGGATGATGCTGCATTCATTTTCAAAATATGCCATCAGAATCTCCAGATAATCCGTATCCTGAAGTTCGTCATATTCAATCAACGCTCCCATTGTTTCCCACACAAATTCTGGATATAATTCTTCCTCCTCCCGGTCAGCCAACAGCTTATATATTCCCAGCTCCGGATAGCAAAGCATGTTCTTCGCAATTGCAGTGTTTGTCAACTGGTATGCAGACGCAGCACGATTATAGGACTTCTTAATATCCTGAATCTTGTGGACAGTCGTACCAATTCCCACATAAATGTTCGGATCTTCTTCACACATCTTTCGAAACTTTTCTTCAATCTTTTTTTCCGAATCTCCTGCAGTCAAAATGAGAAGTTTTCCATTTTCCTCGCAGGCAATGCATCTTTCCATACAATGACGCAGCATCTTTTTTATTTTTTCTATTTTTTCATTTCCACGCTCTGTCTGATAAGTATTACAACTCAGCATAATCATATTGTAATCCATGTCTTCAAAAAATCCATTACGCTCAAACTGATTTAAGTACAGATCTTCATTTTCAGAAAAATAGATTGCATTTTTCAAGGCGGAATTCAAATTTGTCTCACGTTGTTCGTTTCTCAAAAGTGTCGCGGAGAAAATTCTCATAATATCACGAAATGAGGTTGCCCATGTGGCAGCGAATAACGCAAATTCTTTCTCATTGCAGGCATCGATAATTCTCTGTGGAATACTCATTCCATCGCGCATTGCCAAAATAAGACCTCCTGCATTTCTCTTTCTCAGTTCTTCAATATATGTGTAAAGCCACTCTTCTGTCTTATAATTAAGTCCAGAGTTCAACACAAGTTCATCCCCTCGCAAGAAAGATACAAAATCAACGTCTTCAACCATATGAATCCAGTCAATCATCTTGTGAAAACAACTCTTCGTCACCAATTTGACATCAAATTCCGACTCAATTTCCGAATACAACTGTTCCAGTTCTACTGCCATACTTTTTTCACCTCTCATTTTTCTTTATCGTATCATATTTGTGTTCTAAGCACAATTCAATCACTGATTTCTGTTTTCAAAACCTATTTCAAAATCATTTTTGAAATGTTATTCTGTACTCAGAGCACAACCCCGATCGTGCTCTTCCAATCCAGATTATAGAAAAACCTTGGAGTTTTAACCCCAAGGTTTTTTTTATTTCATCTTTATTTCAAACGAACACTCTTACAAATCCCATTATCTAATGTATAGTTGATGTTTTTAATACACATCTGTCCAAGGAACTTCGTTTTTCCAATCATCCATGCACAAGCTTCTCCATAGCGCATTGGTTCTGGAAGCTTAACATCTACAAATTCGGCACGATCTGTTCCGAGTAATGCAAATGTTGTCTTTGGACACAGCATAACTACCATATCGTCACCTATCAGTTTTTCTACTTCTTTCAAGAAGTCGTAAGTGAAGTCTTCGACTACCTGCTCTGCCATCTTAGGTCCAAGGATATTTACCCCACCGGATGAATCCGCATAACTGATCATATTCACTCCGTACTTCTGAGCTTCCTCAATGTACTTCAGGAGTTCTCTTCCGATTTTCCAGAATACTTCTTTCATCAGTTCTGGCTGTTTTCTCATTCCCTTGAACACATACTTCGCGTCAATCAGAACATTGAGTACTGTAAATGGACCTGCTACTTCCAGTACAACATTTTCACCTTTCTGGCGAAGTTTCTGACATGCAAGCAGCAATTCGTGGATTCTTCCACTGGAAAAATCCATCGATTGCAATTCTAAGAGTTCCTCTGGCTTTGTGCAGATATATTCTTTTGCTCTTGGACCGGTTTTGTCATTTCCATAATTAACAATTCCGCCCATCGCTTCTGCTTCTACCGTATGACAAAATGGAAGTTCGCAAAACGCTGCTCCATCTGTTTTCTTCAATGCTTCTGCTAAAGTCACCATCGTGTCGCAGTGTTTGTATGCATCTGGAAATGTCAAATCTAAGTCTTTTGTTACTTCTCCACTGATTCCTGCTGAGTTATCATAAGTACATTTAAAATCTTTGATATCTCCCATTTTGATTCCTCTTTTCTTTAAAACTGTGGGAAAATGAGACAATCAGAGAATAATCTTTCGTATCCTTCTGTTGCTCCAAGTTCCATATAATCCATATGGCTTGCAAGCTCTTCCATTTCACGTTTTGCCTGTGTTGACATCAATGCCATATAAGCTCCGGTTTTTGAAGAGTTACCTACATATACTAGTTTGTCTTTTACTTCTTCTGGCAAGATACCTGTTCCTGTCAGACTGTCTGCTGGAAGATGTGCACCAAACTGACCAGCGATCATTACTTTGTCCAAATCGTCCATCGTAATTCCTGCTTTGTTCAAAAGTGCAATAAATCCTGAAAGGATTGCACCTTTTGCAAGTTGAACCTGACGAACATCTCCCTGTGTGATCAGAAGCTGTTCTTCACCATCCACCATGATAAATTCACGTTTGATTCCATTTAACTGAAGCATTGGATAACGGTAATCTGTCTCATCCAATTTATTTTTCTTAATAAATGCTCCTTCTTTTCGAACAAGCCCAACTCTTAAGAGTTCTTTTACAACAGCGAGAATTCCGCTTCCGCAGATACCACTTGGTTCTTCATCACCAATCACTTTCAGCTCAATACCATTTTCTGTGATTTTTACATCTTCAATGGCACCTTCTGCCGCACGCATTCCTGAGCTGATGTTCATTCCTTCTAACGCAGGTCCTGCTGCACAAGAGCAGCAAAGAAGCTTACCGCCTTTGGAAAGAACAATCTCTCCATTTGTTCCGATATCGATGAACAGAACATTTTCTTTCTGTTTCTGAAGTTCACACACATATGCTCCTGCAACAATATCTGCACCGATGTAAGCAGATACAGAAGGCAGACAGTAGAGTCTTGCTCCTTTTGCAGCCTGTAATCCGATTTCAGATGCCAAGATGTCTTTTGCACCTGTAAACATTGGTGCATATGGTGCCTTTCCGATAGGAGTTGCATCTACACCTAATAAAGTGTGCATCATTGTACAGTTCGCACCTACGGCGATTTCATAAATATGTTCTTTCTGAACATTTGCTTTCTGGCATGCTTCTTCTAACATTGCATTGATAGAATCTACCAAAGCTTTCTGAAGATCCGCTACCCCTGTTTCCTTATGTTCAATTTCATAAGTAATTCTTGTCAGAACATCTAAGCCAAAATGTTTCTGCGCATTGATCATAGATGCACTAGCAAGTTCTTTTCCTGTAAGCATATCAATTACTGTACATACTACAGTCGTTGTACCGATATCAATTGCTACACCGTAAAGCTTGTCTGTTGTGTCTCCTGATTCAACACCAATAACAGAATCGCCATGCAATACTGCTGTTGCCACACCTGGTTCAAATGCTGCTGCCATCAATGTATGAATCTCAAACTTTGTTGCACCAGTCTGTTCTTTCACTTGATCTTCGTATGGTGTCTGGTCACTCAGCGTTGGCTTACGGATCTCAATCACCTGTTTTTTCACATCAGTATCAAATTCGAACTCTGGTACATATCCAGAAGTGAGAACTTCGTGTTTTCTTTCTTTCTGAAGAAGTTCTACTTCCAAGTCTTCCGTTGGTTTTACAAGACAGGAAAGTCGAATTCCTGCCTTCAAATCAGTTTCACTGATCATTTTTACTTCTGTGGCACATGGCTCACTTACGTGGCCTCCACGAATTTTTACACGGCATTTTCCACATACGCCTTTTCCGTTACATGGATTATCCACAAAATATTTTTGTTCCAGGAGAAGTTCCAACAATGTTTTTCCAACTTCGTAGGAAAAAGATTCTCCGGATGGATATACAGTAATTAACGGCATATGTCCGTACCTCTTTCTTTCTCTAATGTTGCAAGCATTGCCTGAATGTTTGTAAGTGGTGACTTTGTTCCAAGTCCGCACGCTGGCGAAATAATATTAGAACCACTCTTCACGCAATGTTCTGTTAAAGCAGCAACTCTTTCCGGGTCACCAAACTCTAACGCATATGTACTTACATTTCCCATAAGTACTCGATTCCCAAGATTCTTTCTTGCTTCTTTCATTGGTACCACAGAGTCAAAGCTTAACGCGTTACTCTTAACCATGTTGATCTGCTTATACACACTCTTCATCTGTCCACAGATATGTACGATTGTTCCCATCTTTTCATCCTGTAATCCATCTAACAGCATGTTCAAATATTTCACAGCAAATTCTTCGAAGAATTTTGGTCCAAGGATTTCTCCTGTACCACTTGGATCTGAAATTGCAATTACATCTGCACCTGCATCGATCATTGCTCTTGCGAACTGAATGATTTCTTCTGTTACAAATGTCATATATTCGTGTGCCAATGCGTTTTTCTTACGTAATTCTTTATAGAAATTTACTGGCTCAATAACAGAACTTGCAACACTTACAGGTCCTACGATATTTCCTACAATTGGTACATCAAGATTCTTCTCTTTTAAAATCTTGATTGCGTCAATTACAACTTTTGCACGTCCTGTAGTAAGATCCATTGGGGACAATTTTTTCCAATCTGCAACTGTATCAATTGCATAAGCAGTTACATGAGGTTCGTAGATTCTTGACCCCATCGTTACTTCTGCACCGAGTCCTTCTGCTTCAATTGTCATACAGAATGGAACACCTACATTTTCAAAGCATCCGTTCTGGTAACTTGCGTATGCAAGATCTGCCATCATCTGAGCATCTGTATGCGCTTCAGGCCATGTAATTCCTGACACATCCATAAGGTCGGTTGTAATCATATTCATCATACCACCTGGGCAAATACATGCTGGGCGGTCTACTTCTTCCTGATGAAAAATCTTCTCTAATCTTTCTTTCCCTGTCAGCAATTTTCTATCTCCTTTTTCACTATGCCATCAATGATTTTGCAAGTTTTACTGCTTCTACTGCATTTACAGAGTATCCGTCAGCACCGATTTCATCTGCAAATTTCTGAGAAATTGGGCTTCCGCCTACCATAACTTTTACATTGTCTCTGATTCCAGCTTCTTTCAGTTTTTCGATAACAACTCTCATTCCATCCATTGTTGTTGTCATCAATGTAGACATACATACAAACTGTGCATCTACTTCTTTTGCTTTTTCTACGAATGCATCCAATGGAACGTCACGACCAAGGTCATACATTTCAAATCCTGCTGTATCTAACATGATTTTTACAAGGTTCTTACCAATATCGTGTGTATCCCCTTCTACAACACCGATTACGGCTCTTGGTTTTTCTATCCCGTCTTCTTCTGCTGGAAGGTGTGGTTTTAACACATCAAGTCCTGCGTACATTGCATCAGAGCAAAGTAATACGTCTGTTACAAAGTATTCTTCTGCATCGTATAAGTCAGAAGCTTTGTTCATTCCATCTACAAGTCCATCCATGATCCCGTCAAATGCAGGGTATCCAGCATCAATATATTCCTGGGCAACTTCTACCACTTCATCTTCTTCCATTTCTACAACACATTCTGATAATTTTGCTAATAATTCTTCTTTTGATCTTGCCATTTCATTTTCCTCCTAGACATATAAATCTTATTCCCCGTTTGCAGATGTCACTGTATACACTTTCGTTCTTCATTATAGTGTTTTCTAACAGATTCCTACCAATTGATAATATGAATCTGCATATGCAATTTTTCTATATATAATTTTTATTCCTCTCCGAAACTATATACAAATTTCCGAAGTTCTTTTTTATTCAATCCGCTTCCAATCACAATCACTCGATTCATTTCCTCTTTTGATTCCTCAAGTTTTTCATAATTCTGAACGGACTTTGTATAATCGAAGTGCCAAGCCGCACCGTCTACCGCCGGCACGATTCCCTTCGCACGCAGCACTTGTCCATACACTTCTTCTCCAAATCCACAGAGCAATTCTTGAATCTCTTGTTCAGTCATTGCGTAGGAATCTTCTAATACTATACTGGAAAACACTTGATTTGTTGGGCTGAAAGCTATTTCCGGCTCTTCTTCAAAATGAACAGCTTCTTTATCTTCTGCCTGCACACCTGCATCCAGAATTGCAAGAAGTGCATCTTTCTCAAGTTCTCTCCAGTCTTCGTCATAAATCACTGCATGTGGATTCAGCTCTTTGATACATGCCACGCTCGCACTTTTTTCCTCTTCCGTTGCTACCTGAAGATTACTTAACAGTACCACATTTGCACATGCAATCTGATCACTGTAAAACTGACCAAAATCCTCCGCGTACAACGCACAGTCACACGCATCTACGATAACAATTTTATTTGTAATGTGAATCTCCATCTTATCTTTTGCTTTTTCACAAGCACTGACAACATCCGAAAGTTTTCCAACTCCCGATGGCTCAATCAAGATTCGATCTGGCGAATATTTATCCGCGATCTCCGCAATACCATCTTTCAAATCAATCGCCAAACTGCAGCAAATACATCCTGCGCTCAGTTCTTTTATCGGAAGATCACCCTGAATCAGCGCACCGTCTAATTCTACTTCCCCAAATTCATTCTCAATGATAGCTGTTTTCCCCGGAAGAAGTGGAAAATATTTATTTAAAAAAGTTGTTTTCCCGGCTCCAAGAAAACCAGAGATAATTTGAATCTCCATCGCAAGTTCCTCCAATCATTCTATAAACTCTATATACATCTTATAGTAGAAAAGCAGGCCTTTCGACCTGCTCCCCGCATTTATGAGAATAATATATCTTTGTTAATTGGATATCTACCAAAAATTCTTGCTGCATCCATAAGTGCCTGCATGTTTTCCTTCGGTGTAAATACCGGAGTCTGGCAACCAGATGTAAGTACAAATCCTTTTGGTGAATCATATCCTTTACGAATACATTCTTTCGCAGAACGAAGTACATCCTGTGGTGTTCCATATCTCATAACTTCTACTGGTGGAACATTTCCCTGGATACACATGTGTGGTCCAAGAATTTCTTTTGCTTCTTCGATATCTTCTACGTTATCAAGTCCGAATGTTCCGATTCCTGTTTCATTTAACATTCCCCAAAGCTTCTTACTTGTTCCGCAGATATGTAATCCACAACCGCCACCATTCTGTTTGATGTGATCCACATTTTTCTGGAAATATGGAAGTGAGAATTCTTTATACTGTTTCACACTGATCAGTGATGTGGAACTTACTGGATCCGCAAATCCAATTCCTACACCAATCTCAAGTAATCTGTCGATGTATCTGTTATTGTTTTCCACAATGATTTCCATCAACTGTTTTACTTTTTCAGGAGACTTTCTTGTCCCAATCAGAAGTTCTTCCGTTCCGACTGCCATTGCTGCAATCGTAAATGGTCCTGTAACTGTAGCACTTACTGGTACTTTATCACCAAGTTTTTTCTTCACAAGTTCAACACCCTTTAAGATAATCGGAAGTCTTCCATCTTTTTCAATGTCAACAAGTTTCGCATGTTCTGCATCTTTCAATGAAAGTGCAGGTTTTTCTAATAATGCTACACTGTAATCAGAATATTTTACTTTTGCTCCCATAGCTTCTGCCATACCACGAAGTGTACAAGACACACCCGCTCCGTCAGAGTGGAAGTTTTCATAAATATATTCCTCAAGCTCACACATTTTTTCTGCTGAATGATAATATTCTTTCAATGTGCAGTTAATCATTGGCGCTAATGTCTCACCTGTATCCAGGCAACACATAATACGATCAACTTCTTTACCTTCAGAAAGAAGTTGATCACGCTCGATTGCTGTAAGCTCGTCTTTTTTTATTTCTAAACCATTAAGATATTTTTCAATCATATTTTCGCCTCTAAATTTATGCTTTCTTTCTCTTTCCTACTACGAAGATTGAAGCCATTGCTACGATTGCTACAATGTACTGGTACCAGCAAAATGAAATTACCTGGAATGGACTATCCAAGTTTTCAATCAATGCGCAAGCAAACAGAATCTGTGCCCCGTATGGAATAATTCCTTGAAATATACAGGAAAAAATGTCAAGAATGGAGGCTGTTCTCTTTGGATCCACATCATATTCTTCACTTAATTCTTTTGCTACTGGTCCTGTGATAAGAATAGCTACCGTGTTATTCGCTGTTGCAATATCAGCAAGTGAAGCCATTGCTGCAATACCAATTTCCGCAGATTTTCTATCCTTAATAACTTTTCTAATTTTCTGAAGTACCCATTCGATTCCACCTTCTTGCTGAACCATATAAGCAATTCCTCCCATCAGCATAGAAAGAAGAAAAATTTCAAACATTCCCGTGAACCCTGAGTAAATGTGGTTTGTCCACTCTAATACTGTAAATGCTCCCATTCCGATTCCGATAACTCCTGAAAGAAGGATACCTCCCACAAGAACCACGAATACATTTAATCCTACCAAGGATGCTACAAGTACAAACAAATATGGGATTGTTTTAATAACGCTGAATGAGTATTCTACGGCTTCTGGTGGCACATCTGGTCTACCAAACACTAGAAGCAACACAATTGTAATAATTGCTGCTGGAATAACAATTCTAAAGTTTGCTTTGAACTTGTCTTTCATTTCCACTCCCTGTGTTCTTGTTGCAGCGATTGTTGTATCTGAAATCATCGATAAGTTATCGCCAAGCATAGAACCACTAATTGTAGCACCTACCATAAGGAATGTATTCACACCCGAAGCCTCTGCTAGTCCAAGAGCAATTGGTACAACTGCTGTCACTGTTCCTACAGATGTTCCTGTTGCGAGCCCGATGAATCCAGAAATAACGAACACACCTGCCGCGATAAACTGCGATGGGATAACAGACATACCAAGATTTACAACTGCGTCGACACCCCCCATTGCACTGGACACGGATGTAAATGCACCTGCGAACAAGAAGATGAAGCACATGATCATAACATCTGTCTGTCCACACCCTTTTAAAAATACATCTAATTTGTCATTAATTTTCCCTTTAAACAATACAAATGCCGAAATAGCTCCAACAACAGCTGCTACTGGTGTTGGAAGCTGATAAAATGCCATCTCCACACCCTGGATCTCAAGTACGATACCTGTAACAAGATATACAACTACAAATATTCCGAAAGGAATCAATGCTTTTCCATTACCTTTTTTCCCCATATTCTCTCTCCATTAAATCAGAATTTTTCTAAATAATATAAAATTCAATTTAACATTAGACTATAGTTTAATCAAGCAAAATCCGATAAATTCCTATCGCTTTTTTAATATATTTCCATTTATAGATTTAATGAATATGTCATTTGGGTACAGGGCATATTGCATTTTGGTACACCCCATTTGCAAATTTAGGACGTAGCCTTTTTCAAAAAGGCTACGTCCTAAATTTATTCCACACTCTTCAATGCTTCAATCATATTGATCTTATTTAACGTTTGATTTGTAATAATATTCACTAAAAATGCGAACACAATTGTAATGATCCCTGCAATTACATAGCTTTGCGGATACAGAGTTATGCAAAATTCTAATGAAGGGAGCTGCAAGATTCCCATTACGTATCTTCCCAGGAGAAATCCCGTCGGCATTCCGCACAAAATTCCTAATCCGGTAAGTATGATTGTCTCTTTATTAACATACGAATGTACTTCGAAGTTATAAAATCCCAATACTTTTATTGTTGCCAGTTCTCGTTCTCGCTCGGAGATATTGGTGTTCGACAGTGTGAAAAGTACCACGAATGCCAGCAACGCTGCCAACACAAGGACAACATAAACTACCATGTTGATCAGTGTAAACGCACTTTCGAACTCTGCTGCCATTCCTTCCGTGCTGGATGCCGTCAGTACTTCTTCCATTCTTGCAATTTTATCTTCATATGCCTGTGGATCTTTGCAAGCACTTGAAAATGTCGCCAACACCGCATTGCTCTTATATTCCCCGAATAATTTTTCATAGGTTTCATCGGTCATATAAATCGCATTTCCAAGATAATTTTCAATAATTTTTGTAATGTTTATTTCTGCTTCTTCTAATTCCAGATTCTGCAGAACTGCATTTTCTCCCACATCAAGACTTAACATTCTTGTTGCATTTTTCGTCAGGAAAATATCTCCATCCGCCAAAGTATATTCTTTATCTCTTTTATCCTTCAGACAAATGTACTGACTAAGATCCTCTCCGTCTTCTACAACTGTTAATTGAATGGTTTCTTTCTCGCCAGCCTCGTTATACAATTCCACGGATTCGATTCTGGCTGGCAGATAGGTGTCAATTTCGGAATCATTTTCCATTGTTTCATGCAATATAGCAAAATCATCCTCATCTGCCACTGCCATCAAATCATATTTATAAATATATTCATACTGTTGTGGTATCATTTCTGACACAGTGTTTTTTATTGTGAATCCACACAGCAAAAGTCCTGTACATCCCGCAATCCCAACGATTGTCATAAACATTCTTTTCTTATAACGGAAAATATTTCGTGCAGTTACTTTATTCAGGAATGATAATTTTTTCCAAATGAAAGTCACTCGCTCCAGAAGTACTCTTTCTCCCGCCTTTGGCGCTTTTGGTCGCATAAGCGTCGCTGGCATTTTCTTTAATTTTCGTTCACAAGCATAGTGTGTTGCCGCAAGAACTCCCACTTCGAACAGCAAGATTCCACCCATTCCGTAGAGTGCATCAAAGCACATAGTGTATTCAGGCAAAATGTACATTACATGAAAAACAATAAATATGATATTCGGAAGAATTACATAGCCGCCCACGTCGCCCAATATTCCTCCAATCAGGCAAGCTGCCGCTGCATACACCACGTATTTGCGTCGAATCTCTCTATTGCTGAATCCTAATGCCTGATAAGTTCCAATCAGTCCTCTCTCTTCATCCACCATTCTTGTGATAGTCGTAAGGCTGATAAGAATCGCAATACTTAAAAATAGTACTGGGAAAACTGCTCCAATTGCCTGAATGGAATCTGCATCGCTTTTGATATTGTTATAACCACTTAATGAAGTACGGTCTTGCACATACCATCTCGTCATATCAATATCATCAATTTCTTTTTTCGCGTCTTCCAACTCCTGCGTTGCCTTTTGTTTCTCTTTAATATATTCTTCTTTCTGTTCCCGGAGTGTATCTTCCCCGTCTTTCAGTTGTTGTTCTCCTGACTTCAGTTCCTTCTCGGCCTGGGTAAGCTCGTTTTTACCTTCTTCCAATTCTTTTCGTCCATTCTGGATCTTCTCATATGCTTCGGACTTCTGTGTTTTCAGTTCCTCTTTGCCCGCATCTAATTCTTTCTCCGCGAGTTTCATTTGCTGAATTCCGGCTTCATATTGTGCCAGACCTGTGTTAATCTCCGTCTGACTTTCTTCTATCTGTTTCCATGCACTTTTAAATTGAACCTCAGCCGCAGTTTCCTGTGCTTTCAACTGCTCTTCCTGTGTTTGCAGTTCTGTAAATGTCGCTTCTTTCTGCTGTTCAATCTGTGTCAGACTTGCTTCAGCATTTTCAAGATTTTGATTCACTGTCACAAGTGTAGCTTCTAATTCTTCTTTTTCGGTTACAGAAAGTTCTGGATTCAACAGCTTTTGTTCGACCTCTTGTTTTTGTTGTTGTAGCTCTTGCACCTGATTGTTGGCCTGTTCATAGATTGCAAGCATCTGCGCCCTTGAATCCCGAATCGTCTGATAACCTTGCTGCAATTGCAGTTTTGTTGCTGCTTCCTGTTCTCGAAGCCTCTTAGAATTTTTATCCAACTGCCTCTGTCCATTTATCAGCTTTGTATATGCCTTCTGGAGTTCTTCCTTTCCAGACTTCAATTTTGCATATCCTTTCTCAAGTTTCGCTTCTGCTTTTGCAAATTCAGACTCAGCAACATTTTTCTGCTGTTTTAATAACTCCAAGCCTTCTTCTAATTCTTCTTTTCCATCTTCAAGCTGCTGTCTTGCGTCCAGGAGTTCTTCTTTGCTATCCTGCAGTTCCTCATCAGCATCCGCTATCTTACGGTCTGCCTTAGCAAATTCATCCTCCATTTTTTCTTTTCCATCCAGCCACTCTTCCATGGCCTCGTCATAAACTTCGTCATAACGAATTTGCTCTCGTTGTTCTTTTATTTTCGATTCAATCTTTTGAACAACTTTCTCTACTGCCTCTTCATATTCCTGCGAATAGCAGCTCATTTCTTTTACATCTCGCAGACTCACATACGCAACCGTATAGATTTCACCATCAACTACTTCTGGAAGCACGTATCCTACATAATCTGTTGTTGCTGTAGAACGAAATCCCATGGAACCTTCGGAACTGTTAATGTCCAGTGCATCAATGATAATTCCAGAAATTTTATATCTGTTCTGTTTAAAATTTTCGGTTTTACCGTCAAAAATGATTTCATCCCCAACGCCTTTTCCAGAATGATTTTTATAGTTTTCTGTCACAACAATTTCATTTGTTCTTTGTGGCAGCGTTCCTTCTAATATGTATGGTTCATTCATTCCCTGCTCACTCAAAGTTCGCAAATCCATACTTTTTCGCACGCCATCCAGCTTGGTGTAAACCGTCTCATTATATCCACCTTCTGCGCAAGCCACCTCTGACAAATGTCCCAGAGCATCCACATCTTCCTGTGTAAGCCCCAAAGTTGACAGAATACGGATATCAAATAGATTTTGCTCATCAAAGAACTGATCCGCAGAATATCGCAAATCCTCACAGGATGCACGCAATCCACACATCATTGTCACACCAAGGATTGCAATCACCGCAATCGAAAGAAATCGCTTCTTTTCCTTTGTAATTGTACGCCATATATCTTTCCAATACGCTTTTTTCATATGTTCTACCACTCAATTTCTGAAATCGATGTCGGATGTTCGTTCACCGTCATTTCAATTACCTTTCCACTTTTAAATCGGATTAATCGGTCTGCCATTGGTGCTAATGCAGAATTATGAGTAATGATTAAAACGGTAATATTTTCCTTCCTGCATGTATCCTGCAGCAACTGCAAAATCTGTTTTCCTGTGTTATAGTCCAACGCTCCTGTCGGTTCATCGCAAAGTAAAAGTTTTGGATTCTTCGCAATCGCACGCGCAATTGCCACACGTTGCTGCTCTCCACCAGAAAGCTGTGCCGGGAAATTGCTTTTTCTCTCAGATAATCCAACCTTATCTAGTGTTTCCCCTGCATCCAACGAATCCTTACAAACTTGCGCTGCCAATTCTACATTTTCCAAAGCCGTCAGATTCGGCACCAAGTTATAAAATTGAAAAACGAATCCAATATCTTCTCTTCGGTATCCTACCAATTGTCTCGCATTGTAATCTGTAATCACATTTCCATCCACAATAATTTCACCAGATGTAGCCGTATCCATTCCTCCAAGAATATTTAGCGCTGTCGTTTTCCCTGCACCGGAAGAGCCGAGGATCACTGCCAGTTCGCCTCTTTCAACGCAGAAAGATGCATCATCTAACGCTTTGATTGACATCTCTCCTGTTTTATATTCTTTCGTTATATGATTAAACTCAATCAATGCCATGTTTTTTCTCCTTTGTATAGAAATCTTGCATATTCGTTCTTCTATTTTACTACAAACTGTGGATTCCGTGGAAGAATTCTCCAAATGATTTTAGATATTTATATTGTCTTACAACATTATTTGTGCTACAATAATGCAAAAGCATATTTCTTGGAAATCTTTTGGTACATGGTATCATCTATATTCTAATCACATTTCAGAAATCTATGCTTTCTATCACATTAGTTAAAGGCAGAAGCACTCTGAACTGTGAGAGTACTTCTGCGAAAAGGAGGAAGTTGAATATGGTCAGAAGACGACACCTGAAAGAACACGCACGAAGATACCAGGCAAATACGTATCATTTGCGTGCCAACCCCAAACACAAGGACACCGTTTTTCGTATGTTATTCCAAGATAAGAAAAACTTACTGACGAATTATAAAATGATAAATTTACATCCCCTGTTAATCTCATATTGAATAGCAGGGGATGATTTTACTTTTCCTGTTCTTTCTCTTCTTTTTCGCGTTTAGAATCTATGATTGCGTCAATCAAAACCAATATCGCATTCACGTAAAGAATAATAGGTGCTAATACTGTAAGCATATCAAAATCCATGATGTTACCTCTTTCTATAGAATTTATCTTTGATAGCTTTAGTATTTACAATTTTTCAAAAAAAAATCTCAGAAACTTTCGTTTCTGAGATTCATCAGGCGCCAACCAGATTTGAACTGGTGATAGAGGTGTTGCAGACCTTTGCCTTACCACTTGGCTATGGCGCCATATTCAATTACAAGCTTTCGCTTGAGTGACTCCTACGGGAATCGAACCCGTGTTACCGCCGTGAAAGGGCGATGTCTT
>CAZPZR010000018.1:0-29206 GCA_964591105.1 uncultured Lachnospiraceae bacterium
GGTCAGGAACCTTCTAAGACATTGAACCCAGACGAATGTGTAGCATTAGGAGCTTCTATTCAGGGTGGTAAATTAGCAGGTGATGCAGGTGCAGGAGAAATCCTTCTTCTTGACGTAACACCATTATCATTATCTATCGAAACAATGGGTGGTGTAGCTACAAGATTAATCGAAAGAAACACAACAATTCCTACAAAGAAGAGCCAGATCTTCTCAACAGCAGCAGATAATCAGACAGCAGTAGATATTCACGTTGTACAGGGTGAAAGACAGTTTGCAAGAGATAACAAGACTCTTGGACAGTTCAGACTGGACGGAATTGCACCAGCTCCACGTGGAATCCCACAGATTGAAGTAACATTCGATATCGATGCAAACGGTATTGTAAATGTATCTGCAAAAGACCTTGGAACAGGTAAAGAACAGCACATCACAATCACAGCTGGTTCTAACATGTCTGATGAAGATATCGAAAAAGCTGTAAAAGAAGCAGCTGCATTCGAAGCTCAGGACAAGAAACGTAAAGATGCAATTGATACAAAGAACGAAGCAGATTCTATTCTCTTCCAGACAGAAAAATCTCTCAAAGAAGTAGGAGATAAACTGGATGCAAATGATAAAGCTGCTGTAGAAGCTGATTGCAAAGCTTTGAAAGACATTCTTGATAAAGTAAATATGGATGACATTTCTGATGCTCAGGTTGAAGAAATCAAAGCAGCAAAAGAAAAATTAATGGAAAGTGCACAGAAATTATTTACAAAGATGTATGAACAGGCAGGTGCTGCAGCAGGAGCACAGGGAGCAGGCCCAAATCCTGAAGCAGGTCCAGCACCAGAAGGATTTGCAGGAGATGACGTTGTAGATGGTGACTACAAAGAAGTTTAATCTTTCTTAGGTGAAGTCTTCCGCGGAATGGGCAGAACCCATTTCGCGGAATTTCCTTATGCAAGAACATCTTAGAGGAAAGTAGGAAGAAAAAATGGCAGAAACAAAAAGAGATTATTATGAGGTGCTTGGTGTCAGCAAGGATGCAGATGATGCAACTCTGAAAAAAGCATACAGACAGGTAGCGAAAAAGTACCATCCAGATATGAATCCAGGGGACGCTGAGGCTGAAAAGAAATTCAAAGAAGCATCTGAAGCTTATGCAATCTTGAGTGACCCTGAAAAACGTCGTCAGTATGATCAGTTCGGTCATGCAGCATTTGAAGGCGGCGGTGCAGGTGGAGCTGGCGGCTTTGGCGGGTTTGATTTTGGCGGTGCTGATTTCAGCGACATTTTCGGTGATATTTTTGGAGACCTATTTGGCGGTGGTGGCAGAAGAGGCCGCGCAAATCAGGGACCAATGAAGGGGGCAAATGTTCGCAAGAGTGTAAGAATTACTTTTGAGGAAGCAGTATTTGGATGTGAAAAAGAGTTGGATGTAGTTCTGAAAGATCCATGCCCAAAATGTAATGGAACAGGTGCAAAACCGGGAACTTCTCCAGAAACATGTTCTAAATGTGGAGGAAAAGGTCAGGTAGTATACACACAGCAGTCATTCTTTGGAACTGTTCAGAATGTACAGACTTGTCCGGACTGTCATGGAACTGGTAAGATTATCCGTGAGAAATGTCCAGACTGTGGTGGAACAGGCTACGTTGCAAATAAGAAGAAAATTTCTGTATCAATCCCAGCAGGTATTGATAATGGTCAGAGTGTCAGAATTCGTGAAAAGGGAGAACCTGGAACAAATGGCGGTCCACGTGGAGACCTTCTTGTGGAAGTAGTTGTGTCCAGACATCCAATTTTCCAGCGTCAGGATATGCATATCTTCTCAACAGTGCCAATTACATTTGCACAGGCAGCGTTGGGTGCTGATATTAAGATTAAGACTGTGGATGGAGATGTAATCTACAACGTAAAACCTGGAACAAAAACAGACACAAAAGTGCGCTTCAAAGGAAAAGGTGTTCCATCTATCCGTAATGCACAGGTTCGTGGAGACCACTATGTAACACTTGTGATTCAGACACCAGAACATCTGAGTGCAGAGGCAAAAGAAGCCCTTCGTAAATTCGATGAATTAACTGGAAACAGCCTGAATCAAGTAGAGAGTGAAGGAAATTCCAAATCTGGAAAAAAGAAAAAAGGATTCATGGATAAAGTGAAGGAAGCATTTGACGATTAATTTAACCAAATGCGTTCTTTTTACTTGATTTATTCGCCAATTTGCCCTACAATAAAAAATATACGGAAAATAACATGTGAGGGCGATGAAATGAAAAAAGTAGGAAGACCAAAAGGAACAAACAACAAAGATGTAACTATTTCAATGCGTATGGATAAGGCAACAAAAGCTCGCCTGGAAGCATACTGTGAGAAAATGCACATCGCAAAGTCTGAGGCATTAAGACAGGCAATTGCCTTGCTTACTGCGGATTTAGACAAAGAATAGCAAGAATTAGAAAAGGTGCTGGGTTTCCAGTACCTTTTTTACAATTATGAGAAGATTTGAATGGAGAGAACATATGAAAAATCTTGTACAGTATACACCAACAGAGGTTATTTTCGGTCGTGATACACATAAGCAAACTGGAGAAGCGGCAAAGAAGTGGGGTGCACATCGTGTGTTACTTGTGTATGGCGGCGGAAGCGTCATAAAGAATGGAACTTTGCAGGCAGTGGAACAGTCATTAGAAGAAGCTGGGCTTATTTATGAGGAGCTTGGCGGAGTAAAACCGAATCCAAGACTTTCTTTGGCAAGAGAAGGTGTGAAAAAAGCATTAGAATTTGAAGCAGATTTTATCTTAGCAGTTGGAGGGGGAAGCTCCATCGATACAGCAAAAGCAATCGCGATTGGTGCAGCGAATCCGGGGAAAGACATCTGGGATATTTTCTGGTCTGGAAAAGAAGCAGTGACACAGGTGCTTCCAGTAGGTGTAGTCTTGACGATTGCAGCAGCGGGAAGTGAAATGAGTGATTCTGCAGTGTTGACCAATGAAGAGACCGGAAGAAAAGCAGGACTTAGTACAGACTTTAACCGTCCGAAATTTGCAATTATGAATCCAGAACTGACATTTACACTTCCAAAATATCAAGTGGCATGTGGAATCGTGGATATTATGATGCATACATTAGAAAGATATTTCACACCAGTAGGAGGCAATCAGATGACAGATGAGATTGCAGAAGGCCTTCTGAGAACGGTGATTGCAAACGGAAAAATTGCATACGAAGATCCAGAAAACTACGATGCTATGAGTGAAATCATGTGGTGCGGAAGCTTGTCACATAATGGAATTACAGGACTTGGCGGACAGAAAGATTTCTTGAATCATAAGTTAGGCCATGAACTAAGTGCAAGATTCGATGAGGCACATGGTGCGACACTTTCCGTAGTGTGGGGAAGCTGGGCACGTTACGTATATCAGATTGATGTAGAGCGATTTGCACACTATGGAAGAAGCGTATGGAACATCACGGAAGCAGACCCTGAGAAAGCAGCGCTGCAGGCAATCGAGGCGACCGAAGCATTCTGGCGTTCCATTGATATGCCAATTTGCCTTGGTCAGATGAAAACAGGAATCTTAAGCGATGAAGTCCTTCGCACAATGGCAAATCTAGCAACGAAAGATGACACAGTTCTCCTGGGAACATTTAAGAAAATGAATGCAGAAGATCTGTATCAGATTTATCAGATGGCAAACCACGAATAATTGAAAAAGCGGTTGATAAGTAAGTGGCAAACGTAGTACAATGGAGAGTGATGAAAACGTCTTACGTTGTATAGGACAAATACGATAAAATATAAGGAGAGAACAGTTATGAAAGTAGTAGCAACAACAAATGCGCCAGCAGCAGTTGGCCCATACGAACAGGGATATGTACACAACGGAATTTTTTATTCTTCTGGACAGATTCCAATTAATCCAGCAACAGGAGCAATTGAAGCTGTAACAATCGAAGAACAGGCTGAACAGGTATGCAAGAACCTTGGAGCAGTATTAGAAGCAGCAGGAACATCTTACGAACAGGTAATCAAGACAACATGTTTCCTCGCAGATATGGGAGACTTTGCTGCATTTAACGAAGTATATGCAAAATACTTTACTGCAAAACCAGCAAGAAGCTGTGTAGCAGTAAAAACACTTCCAAAGAATGTAAAATGCGAGATCGAATTGATCGCAGCAGTGGAAGAATAAGAACGTTAGAAAGAAGGAACAGTTAATATGTCAGAACAGCAGAACGGCTGTAAGCCATCTGATTGTGCGGGATGTGCACATGCGGATTCTTGCAGCAGCAAACCGCAGGATATGAGAAAACCTGCAAATCCATTTTCACACGTCAACAAAGTCATTGGTGTCGTGAGTGGAAAAGGTGGAGTAGGGAAATCTATGGTAACAGCATCCCTTGCGAGAATGATGAGAGAACAGGGATTTTCCGTAGGTATTCTTGATGCGGATATTACAGGTCCATCTATTCCAAAGATGTATGGAATTCATGAAAAGGCGATGGGAACAGAAGATGGAATCATTCCATGCGAAGCAAAAGATGGAACGAAGATCATGTCTGTAAACTTACTCCTTCCGAATGAATCTGATCCAGTTATCTGGAGAGGACCAGTAATTGCGAATGTAGTAACACAGTTCTGGACGGATGTAATGTGGGGAGAACTTGACTACCTCTTTGTAGATATGCCGCCAGGAACTGGTGACGTACCACTTACTGTATTCCAGTCTCTTCCAGTGGACGGAATCGTAATTGTAACTTCACCACAGGATCTTGTGCAGATGATCGTGAAGAAAGCATATAATATGGCGAAGATGATGAATATTCCAGTGTACGGTATTGTAGAAAACTACAGCTATCTGGAATGTCCAGATTGTGGAAAGAAGATTCACGTATTTGGAGAAAGCCATATTGATGAGATTGCAGAAGGATTGGAAATTCCAGTACTTGGAAAGATGCCAATCGATCCAAAGCTTGCGGAGGCAGTAGAGGAAGAACGTTTCCATGAAGTGAGCAATGACTACCTTACAAAAGCAGTAAATAAAATATAATACGTACGAACGGCGCATAGGCCGTAAGGCGCGTAGAGTGATATCTGAACTTGACAGTAAGAACAAGGGTTTGTATAATGGGTGCAAACACTTGTTCTTATTTGTTATCAAGCACCCGAAGGAAGCTGCCAGAGGCAGGTTCTGCAGTTTTTTTGGAGGAAAGAGATGGAATTAGAAAAACCGACAATCCGAATTTCCGTACGCAATCTGGTAGAATTCATTTTGCGCAGCGGAGATATTGATCATAGAATTGCTGGCTCTGAGAAAGATGCCATGCAGCTTGGAAGTAAGATTCATCGTAAGATACAACGACAGATGGGGGCAAACTATCGTGCAGAAGTGTCACTGAAGTATGAGATCTTATGTGACGGTTTTACGCTGTCTCTGGAGGGAAGAGCGGATGGAATTATAGAAACGCCGGATGGCTATGTGATTGATGAAATCAAAGGTGTATTGAAAAATCTGGATAGCATAGAGGAACCACTGGAGGTGCATTTGGCACAGGCGAAGTGTTATGCATACATTTTCGCAAAGCAGAAGCAACTGGACGAAATTGGGGTTCAGATGACCTATTGCAATATGGAGACGGAAGGAATCAAAAGATTTCAGTCTGCATATCTGATGGAAGATTTGGAACGTTGGTTTTTGGAGCTTGTGGGACGCTATGAGAAGTGGGCAAAGTATCAGATTCGCTGGAGAGAAAAGCGGAACGCGTCCATTAAGCAAGTGGAATTTCCTTTTGAATATCGTGAAGGACAACGGAATCTTACAGCATCAGTGTATCGGACGATTCTTCGAAAAAAGAAGTTGTTCATACAGGCACCGACAGGAGTCGGAAAGACGATGGCAACTGTTTTTCCGGCTGTGAAAGCGGTAGGAGAAGGTTTGGGCGAGAAGATTTTTTACTTGACGGCCAAGACGATTACAAGAACGGTTGCGTGGCAGGCATTTGACCAGTTGAAGGAGCAGGCGCTTCGCATGAAAGTACTAGTGCTTACAGCGAAGGAAAAGATTTGTTTTTGTGAAGAGACAGACTGCAATCCAGAGTACTGTCCATATGCGAAAGGGCATTTTGACCGTGTAAATGATGCAGTCTACGAATTGTTGACCTCTTCGGATGAGATGAGCAGGGAGATTCTGGAGGAACAGGCAAGAAAGTGGAAGGTTTGCCCGTTTGAGATGAGTCTGGATCTGTCGACCTGGGTGGATGCGGTTATCTGCGATTATAACTATGTGTTTGATCCGAATGCTCATTTAAAACGATTCTTTGGAGACAGCGTAAAAGGTGACTATCTGTTTTTGATTGATGAGGCACATAATCTTGTGGAACGCGGGAGAGAGATGTACAGCGCAAGCATTTACAAAGAAGATTTTTTGAGAATAAAGAATCTTGTGCTGTTCGAATCACGAAAACTGGTAAAGTGTCTGGAAGAATGCAATAAAATCTTACTGGCATTGAAGCGAGAGTGTGAAGACTATCAGGTACTGGAGAGTGCCTCGAATCTATACCTGAAACTTATCAATCTGATGGCGGAAATGGAAAAATTTTTAGAAGACTGTCAGGATGAAGCTGTGAAAAAGCAAGTACTGGAATTTTATTTTCAGGTAAGGATGTTCGTATATATTTATGAAAAATTAGATGAGAATTATCTGATTTATTCCGAAATGGAAGAAAGTGGAAGATTTCAGGTGCGTTTATTCTGTGTGAATCCATCGGTGAACTTGAAAGAGTACCTGGACAAGGGGAACAGTACGGTTTTCTTTTCTGCGACACTGCTTCCAATCCATTATTACAAGAACCTTTTGAGTACAGAGAAAGACGATTACGCAATCTACGCAGAGTCACCGTTTGATACAGAGAAGAGATTGCTTATGATTGGTTCGGATGTAAGCACGAAGTATACGAGACGCGGAATCGATATGTATGATCGTTACGCAGAATATCTTAGAACTCTTGCAATGTCGCATCGAGGGAATTACCTTGCCTTTTTCCCATCCTATCGATTTATGGAAGCGGTGGAAGAGCGTTTTCAGAAACTGATACAAACGCAGGATGGAATGGAAGAAACCATATCGTATGGGATGCAGTCCCCGTCGATGACGGAAGAAGAGCGAGAACAATTTTTGGAGCAGTTTGAAGAAGAACGAGCAGGAAGTTTTGTCGGATTCTGTGTTATGGGTGGAATTTTTTCTGAAGGGATTGACCTGACCCGTGATAAATTAGTTGGCACAGCGATTATTGGAACGGGATTGCCGCAAGTTTGCAGAGAACGAGAACTTTTAAAATATTATTTTGATAAACACGGTATACGTGGCTTTGATTATGCTTATCTCTATCCGGGGATGAACAAAGTGCTTCAGTCAGCAGGCCGTGTGATTCGAACGGACGAAGACCTGGGTGTGATTTTGTTACTGGATGATCGCTTTCAGGATATACGATATCAGGAAAATTTTCCAAGAGAATGGAAAGGGTGGCAGTTGTGCCATCAGGAAAATGTGAATATGCAGATCCAGGAATTCTGGAGAAGATGGGAAGAACCTGTGTAGTTACTACACAGGTTCGTGTTCACTGAGAATCATTGTCTGAATATTTGGTTGAAATTCTTGTTGACGAAGCATGGCAATCTCATGCTTGTATGGTGCATAACTTTTCTTCTCGTAGAGGCGAGAAGGAAGGTATGGTGTTTCTAAAATCTTAGGGACATTGAGAAAATCCGGATGGTGCACGATGGAAGATAATGCGTCAAAACCGATTTCACCAAAACCAAGGTTGGCATGACGATCCTTGGAAGCGCCCATTCCGTTCTTACTGTCATTGATGTGAAAGACTGCAATCTGATCTTTTCCAATTAAGCGATCGAATGTGCTGATTACACCATCAAAATCATGAATGATATCATATCCGCTGTCATGAACATGGCAAGTGTCAAAGCAGACACGCAGTTTGTCGTTACAGACGACACCGTCATAGATTTGTGCGAGTTCTTCAAAAGAACGACCAAGTTCAGAACCTTTTCCTGCCATGGTTTCCAGCGCAATGTGAACATTGGTGTCTGGAGTTAGGACTTCATTCAGTCCGCGGATAATCTGCTGGATGCCAGCGTCTGTTCCGGCACCCACATGAGCACCTGGATGGAGAATCAAGGTCTGACTCTGACAGGCTTCCGTACGTTCTAATTCCAGACGGAGAAAACGAACGGCTAATTCATAAGTTTCTGGCTTTACAGTATTGGCCAGATTGATGATATATGGGGCATGAACAACAATCTCTTCAATGCCGTGTTCTTTCATATATTCCCAGGCTGGGGAAATCATTAATTCTGAGATTTCTTTGCGGCGTGTATTCTGAGGGGCACCTGTATAAAACATAAAGGTGTTGGCGCCATAGCTGACCGCTTCTTTGGCGGAACCGAGGAGCATGTCCTTTCCGCTCATTCCTACATGTGATCCTAGTTTCATTTGATTATTTCCTTTTCTTTTACAAAGCATAATAGTAACTATTACTGATAATATAACATTAGAGAAGAAAAAATGCAACAATAGTTTGAAGAATGTGTTGTTGAAGATATTTTAATGTGTTAGAATACATACGTATATTGGGTGTTTTATGCCTGTCGGTGACGGGCGTTAGAAATACAGTAGAAGTTTAGGAGGAAGAGGCATGAAGAAATTAATAAATCTGGTTGCAGAAGAATTAGCTGTGGCATTTGAAAATGCTGGATATGATAAAAGTTATGCAAGAGTAACATTATCTAACCGTCCAGACCTTTGTGAATACCAGTGTAATGGAGCAATGGCAGGAGCAAAAGTTTATAAAAAAGCTCCAATCATGATTGCAAATGATGTAATTGCTGCATTTACAGAGAAAAAGTATGTAGGAGAGATTACTGCGGTTAATCCAGGGTTTATTAACATTAAGTTAGATGAAACAGCGGTTGCTGCATATTTGGATGAGATGAAAGCATCCGACAATCTTGGAATTGAGCAGGTTGAAAATCCAAAGAAGATTGTGATTGACTATGGCGGACCAAACGTTGCAAAACCATTGCATGTCGGACATCTTCGTTCAGCAATCATCGGAGAAAGTTTGAAGAGAATCGCAAGAAAGATGGGACATGAAGTACTTGGAGATATTCACTTGGGTGACTGGGGATATCAGATGGGTCTGATTGTTACAGAATTAAAAGTTCGTAAACCAGAGCTTCCATATTTTGATGAAGCATTCACAGGAGAATATCCAGAAGAAGCACCATTTACAATTGGTGAACTGGAAGAGATTTATCCAACTGCAAGTGGAAAAGCAAAAGAGGATGAGGCATACCGTGAAGAAGCTCTTCATGCAACTTACTTGTTACAGAATGGACATCGTGGTTACACAGCGATCTGGAAACATATTATGAATGTATCTGTAACAGACTTGAAAAAGAACTATGCGAACTTGAACGTAAGCTTTGATCTCTGGAAAGGTGAATCTGATGCCCAGGCATACATTCCAGATATGATCGAGCGTTTGAAAACAGAAGGATATGCACATGTAGATCAGGGTGCACTCGTTATCGATGTAAAAGAAGAAACAGATACAAAAGAAATTCCACCATGTATGATTCAGAAGTCTGACGGAGCTTCTCTCTATGGAACAACAGACCTTGCAACACTGGTACAGCGTGTAGAAGATTACGATCCAGATCAGGTTATCTACGTGGTAGATAAGCGTCAGGAACTTCACTTTGTTCAAGTATTCCGTGCTGCTAAGAAGACGGGAATTGTACCAGAAAAAACAGAGTTGAAATTCCAGGGATTTGGTACAATGAATGGAAAAGACGGTAAGCCATTTAAAACAAGAGAAGGTGGCGTAATGCGTCTGGAAAATCTTATTTCAGAAATTGAAGAAGAGATGTACAAGAAGATTACAGATAACCGTACAGTAGAAGCAGAAGAAGCAAAACGTACAGCAAAGATTGTTGGAATGTCTGCAATCAAGTATGGAGACCTTTCCAACCAGGCATCCAAAGACTATGTGTTTGACGTAGACCGTTTCACTTCTTTTGAAGGAAACACAGGTCCTTACATCTTATACACAATTGTACGTATCAAATCTATTTTGAATAAATATCAGGCAGAGGGCGGCACACTTGCAGAATTGTCTATGAACGAACAGGCAAACAGTAGTGAAAAAGCATTGATGCTTGAAATTGCAAAATACAATGAAGTAATGGAAAATGCATATCAGGAATTAGCACCACACAAGATTTGTGCGTATATCTATGATCTTGCAAATGCATTTAACCACTTCTATCATGAGACAAAAATTCTTTCAGAAGAAAAAGAAGATGTGAAGAAAGGGTACATTGCATTATTGATGCTTGCAAAAGAAGTGTTAGAAGCATGTATTGATGTTCTTGGATTTGAAGCACCGGAGAGAATGTAAGATGACGAAAAAGTTATTTTATCAAGACAGTCATCTGACGGAGTTTGAAGCAGTAGTGCTATCCTGCGAGCTGGAAAAGGACGCGTATCAGGTTGTGCTTGACCAGACAGCATTTTTTCCAGAAGGTGGCGGGCAGTACGCTGACACCGGCTGGCTGGATGAGGCGGAAGTCTTGGATGTACATGAAAAACAGGATGTAATCTACCATAAGACGACAGCACCTCTAGAAGTTGGAAAAACGGTGAAAGGTAAGATTCGTTGGGAAGAACGCTTTGAAAAAATGCAGCAACATTCTGGAGAACATATTGTCTCAGGAATTGTACATGAGAGATTCGGATATGACAATGTTGGGTTCCACCTTGGAAGTGATTACTGCACCATGGATTTTAATGGACCATTGACGCAGGAAGAACTGAAAGAAGTCGAATTGGCTGCGAACCGTGCAGTTTTTGAAAATCTGAAGATTCAGGTGACTTATCCTGCGAAGGAAGAATTGGCGCAGATGGAGTACCGCAGCAAGATTGAGATTGATGGACAGGTGAGAATTGTCACTGTTCCGGGGTATGATGTGTGTGCGTGCTGTGCACCACATGTGAACCAGACGGGTGAGATTGGTCTGATCAAACTGGTGAATATGGTAAATTATAAAGGCGGGGAGCGCATTACCATGTTGTGCGGATTCCGAGCACTTCGAGATTATGACAAAAAAGATGCCAATGGAAAAGAAATTTCCAGATTGCTTTGTGCGAAAGAATTAGAGATTGCAGAGGCAGTGGAACATCTGAAAGAAGAGCAGGGAATCCTGAAAGGGAAAGTAGCATCTATGCAGCAACGAATGATGCAGTACCGTGCAGCAGAAATTACGGTAAATCAGGAAATGACACTTGTGTTTGATTCAGAACTTACAGGAAATGGCCCAAGAGAACTGATGAATTTGCTGTTAGAAAAGGGAGCCAGAATCTGTACAGTATTTGCTGGAGATGATCAGAATGGATATCGATATGTTATGGGAAGCCAGACAGAAGATGTTCGTCCGATATCGAAGAAGATGAATGATGCGTTCGCGGGACGCGGTGGCGGAAAGCCGGCAATGGTGCAGGGAACTGTGGATGCCAGTGAGGCTCAGATTCGAGCAATATTTGATGAAGAAGTATAGAAATTAAAAATATGGAGACAAATGACCCAAGTGGATCGTTTGTCTCCATTGTATTATATGTCTATTGTGCAAAATAATTCAAAAACTCCCCAGCTGCTTTGGACAATGGAATGCGATTGTTGTAAGCAATTGCAAGTTCTCGTTCTGGTAATTCGTCTTTCGTATTAACGATGAAAAGATTTTCCGGCTTGTGTGCCAGGCAGTAGTCTGGAATAAATGCGATTCCAAGTCCGATTCCAGCAAGATCCAGAAGAAGGTCATTACTACTAAGCTCAATCTCTGGCACAAGGTCTAACTGATGTTGTTGGAATAGAGAATGAAGGAATTCGCTGGTGGTACTTTTCTTTTCCAACATCAAAATCGGATATTCTAATAATTCTTTAAAAGAAAGTGTTTTCCCTTTTAATTCAGAAAAAGATTCGTTTGCAACAAATACGTCACGGAAAGTAGAAATCTTCTGTACGGTAGACACATTTCCAAGATAAGCATTTGGATAATTGACAACAATCAGGTCTACCTGTCCGCTTTCTAATAACTCCACACATCTGATGGATGTGGCATTCGTAACTTTAATATGTGCCTGCGGAAAGGCTTTATGAAATTTCTCGAGATATGGTACGAGAAAATAACGACAGATCGTATCACTGGCTCCGATGCGAAGCTGTCCGCCACTGGAAGCCGCATCTAATAAATGTGCTTCGCCACGTTTGATCAGGTGGATGGCAGGTTCTACATGACGCAGAAGGCTTTCACCTTCTGGGGTGAGCTGTACCTTCTTGGTGCTTCGGATAAATAAGGTTTGCTCCAGCTTTTTCTCCAAGGTCTTGATTGACTGGCTGACCGCAGATTGAGAAATATAAAGCTGACTGGCAGCTTCAGAAAAGCTTAAAGTCGTCGCAACATAATAAAAAACTTTATATAATTCATAGTTAATGTCCATGATAAGGCCTCCTTATAAAAGTTACTTGTATTATAAGCCAAAAAAAGGTGAATGACAAGATTGAATGTGATAGAATGAAAGAAGAATAAGAACGGGAGGGAAAGCATGAAGAGGAGAAACCAATTTGTAATGGGAGTCATACTATTTTTGCTCATCATTGTAGCACTCATTTCCAGCGTACAGATAGTTGCCTACGGGGATTCGGAGTACAAGTTTTATCAAAAACTGTATGAGAAATACACAGTAGTCGAAGATTTGGACATGCAGATGGATGATGTGATGCATGTGACCAAACATATGATGGCATATTTGATCGGCCAGGAAGAGGAACTTTCGATCATCGTTCCTGTGGATGGAAAAGAACAGGATTTCTTTAATGAACAGGATCGATTGCATATGGCAGATGTTAGAAATTTATTTATCGGAGGGCTGAAAGTCCGAACAATCTGTGTGGGAATTATAGGAATTCTGGTAGTGCTATTGATAATAGGAAAAGCAGAATGGAAGAAATTGCTTGTAGAAGTGTATGGAAAGGTACTTGGTCTGCTTGCAGGAATCTTACTGTTTGTGGTACTTGCCTGCTGCATAGATTTTACTGCTTGTTTTACCATTTTCCATAAAATCTTCTTCACTAATGATCTGTGGTTGTTTGATCCGGCAACGGATTATATGATTCGCATGTTACCAGAAGGATTTTTTGTTCAGTTCGCCGCAAGAATCGTGGAAGTATTTGTGACATTTTTAGTTGTGCTGACTGGTATAGTAGTATATGTGAAGAAGAAAATAAGTAGTGCTAATAAAAATATTTAATTATATTAATTACACTAATGAGTTGAAATGTGTTACTATAGGAGTAAATGAATGATTCACAATGGAGGAAAATGTATGAGTAATGTAAAACGTGTGTACGTAGAGAAAAAACCAGGATTTGGCGTACAGGCAAGTGGCTTGAAAAGTGAAGTGAAGAGCTATCTTGGAATTAAAGATGTGGCAGATGTACGTGTGTTGATTCGTTACGATGTGGAAAATATTTCAGATGAGACATTTGAAAGAGCATGCAATGGTGTGTTCTCAGAACCACCAGTTGACGTATTGTATCATGAAGAATTTCCAATGGCAGAAAATGCACGTGTATTTTCTGTTGAGTTCCTTCCTGGACAGTTTGACCAGAGAGCTGACTCTGCGGTACAGTGTGTACAATTTATCAAAGAAGATGAACAGCCTGTAATTAAAACGGCGATCACATATGTAATAGAAGGAAAGGATGCACCAATTTCAGATGAAGAATTTGACGCGATCAAAGCGCACTGCATCAATCCAGTAGATTCTAGAGAAACAGGAATGGAAAAACCAGAAACATTGGTGACAGTATTTGACGAACCAGAAGATGTCATTGTGTTTGACGGGTTTAAAGATATGAAGGAAGAAGAACTGAAGGAATTATATCAGTCTTTAGGGCTTGCAATGACATTTAAAGATTTTCTTCATATTCAGAACTACTTCAAAGGGGAGGAAGACAGAGATCCTTCCATGACAGAGATTCGTGTGTTGGATACTTACTGGTCTGACCACTGCCGTCATACGACATTTTCTACAGAACTTACAGAAGTAACTTTCGGCGAAGGAGATTATAAAGAACCAATCGAAGCTACATATCGTCAGTATCTTGCAGATCACAGCGAGATTTTTAAGGGCAGAGAAGATAAATTTGTCTGCTTGATGGATTTGGCATTGATGGCTATGAGAAAACTGAAAAAAGAAGGAAAGCTGGCAGATCAGGAAGAATCTGAAGAAATCAATGCGTGCAGTATTGTTGTTCCAATTGTTGTTGATGGTGTGGAAGAAGAGTGGTTAGTAAACTTTAAAAATGAGACACACAACCATCCAACAGAAATTGAACCATTCGGTGGAGCAGCAACTTGTCTTGGTGGAGCGATTCGTGACCCACTTTCAGGACGTACTTATGTATATCAGGCGATGCGTGTTACTGGGGCAGCAGACCCTACAGCATCTATGAAAGATACTATGAAAGGAAAACTTCCACAGAAGAAATTAGTGCGTGAAGCAGCACATGGATATAGTTCTTATGGAAACCAGATTGGTCTTGCAACAGGAGCTGTAAAGGAAATTTATCATCCAAACTATGTGGCAAAACGTATGGAAATTGGTGCGGTTTTAGGAGCAGCGCCTAGACGTGCAGTAATTCGAGAAACTTCAGATCCAGGAGATATCATCGTATTGCTTGGTGGACGTACTGGACGAGATGGCTGCGGTGGTGCAACTGGCTCTTCTAAGGTTCATACGGAAGAATCTATTGAATCTTGTGGAGCAGAAGTACAGAAAGGAAACCCACCAACAGAACGTAAGATTCAGCGTTTGTTCCGTCGTGAAGAAGTAAGTAAATTGATAAAAAAATGTAATGACTTCGGTGCAGGTGGTGTGTCTGTAGCAATCGGAGAACTTGCGGATGGATTGAAAGTAGATCTTGACAAAGTGCCAAAGAAATATGCAGGTCTTGATGGAACAGAAATCGCAATTTCTGAATCACAGGAACGTATGGCAGTTGTATTAGATCCAAAAGATGTAGAAACATTCCTTGGTTATGCAAAAGAAGAGAACCTGGAAGCAACAATCGTTGCTACAGTGACAGAGGAACCAAGACTGGTACTTTCCTGGAGAGGAAAAGAAATTGTAAATCTGTCCCGTGCATTTTTGGATACGAACGGAGCACATCAAGAAACAACAGTTGCAGTGGACATTCCAAATAGAAAAGACAGCATCTTAGTTCGTGAAGAAGTAAAAGATGTGAAAGAAAAATGGATGGATACTTTAAAAGACCTGAATGTATGCTCACAAAAAGGTTTGGTAGAAATGTTTGACGGCTCCATTGGAGCGGGTTCTGTATTTATGCCACATGGTGGAAAATATCAGATGACAGAAACACAGGCAATGGTAGCGAAGATTCCAGTACTTACAGGAGATCACGATACCGTATCCATGATGAGTTATGGATTTGATCCATACCTTTCTACTTGGAGCCCATACCATGGAGCAATCTATGCAGTGACAGAATCTGTAGCGAAAATCGTTGCAGCAGGTGGAGATTTAACAAAGATTCGTTTCACTTTCCAGGAATACTTCCGTCGTATGACAGAAGATCCACAGAGATGGAGCCAGCCATTTGCAGCACTGCTCGGTGCATATAATGCGCAACTTGGATTCGGATTGCCATCCATTGGTGGTAAGGACAGTATGTCAGGAACATTTGAAGATATTGACGTACCTCCAACATTAGTTTCTTTTGCAGTAGATATTGCACATGAAAATGAAATTATTACTCCAGAATTGAAAGCAGCAGGAAATAAATTAGTATGGCTTCAGATTCCAACAGATGCATATGATGTTCCGGTATATGAGAAAGTGATGGAACTTTATGGAGGACTGACAAAAGAGATTTATGCAGGAAATGTAAAATCTGCATATGCATTGGATCGCCATGGAATTGTGGCAGCAGTCAGCAAGATGGCATTTGGAAATCGTCTTGGTGTGAAATTAGACCAGGTAGATGAAAAAGATTTATTTGCACCACTGTTTGGTGATATTATTGCAGAAGTTCCAGCAGATCAAGTAGAAAAACTTGGATTTGCCTGCACAGTAATTGGTGAAGTGACAGAAGAAAAAGCATTTGCATATGGAGATGTAAAGATCTGCATGTGCGAAGCAGAAGAAGCATGGAAGAAACCATTAGAAAATGTATTCCCAACAAATTCAGGTGCAGAAGGACAGGATAAGAAAGTAGAAACTGGCCTTTACGATACAAAAGATATTTATATTTGCAATCATAAGATTGCGCAGCCAACAGTATTTATTCCTGCATTCCCAGGTACAAACTGTGAATATGACAGTGCGAGAGCATTTGAACGTGCAGGCGCGAAGACAAATATTCAGGTATTTAGAAACTTGGATGCAGCGGATATTGTTGATTCTGTTCAGGCATTTGAAAAAGCAATTAACGAAGCACAGATTATTATGTTCCCAGGTGGATTTAGTGCAGGGGATGAACCAGATGGTTCTGCAAAATTCTTTGCAACTGCATTCCAGAATGCGAAGATGAAAGAAGCAATTGAAAAATTGTTGAACGAAAGAGATGGTCTTGTACTTGGAGTATGTAACGGTTTCCAGACACTGGTAAAACTTGGCTTGGTTCCAAATGGAGCAGTGACAGGACAGGATGCACAGGCACCAACATTGACATATAATACAATTGGACGCCATATCTCTAAGATGGTATACACGAAGGTTGTAAGTAACAAGTCCCCATGGCTTCAGGAAGCAGAACTCGGAGGAGTATATGTAAACCCAGCATCTCATGGAGAAGGTCGATTCGTAGCAAATCAGGAATGGCTGGATAAATTATTTGCAAATGGACAGGTTGCAACACAATATTGTGACTTGGAAGGTAATGTATCTATGAATGAAGAATGGAATGTGAATGGTTCTTACTGTGCAATTGAAGGTATCACAAGTCCAGATGGTCGTGTGTTTGGTAAAATGGCACATTCAGAAAGACGTGCACGTTCTGTAGCAAAGAATATCTACGGAGAACAGGATTTGAGAATTTTCGAATCTGGTGTAAAATATTTTAAATAGTAGGATGAAAAACATGCTGGCAAGTTTGCTGGCATGTTTTTTTGCGTAAAAAAATGAGTCCCTTGCATCGAGATAATGCAAGGGACTCATTGGGATTAGCGGTTCATAAATGCTTTTTTTACAAGACCTGTCAATGCAAACAGTGCAATTACGTTTGGAATAACCATCAAATTGTTGAATAAGTCGGAGAGTGCCCAAACTAGATCATTTCCACCGAGCGTTCCGAGGAAAATGAAGATTAACGCGATAATCATAAATGGTTTCACTGCTTTTTCTCCAAATAACCACTGGACATTGATCTTTGCAAAAAGATTCCATCCAAGGATGGTTGAAAATGCGAAGAAGAATAAACAGATGGCAACAAAAATTGCACCGAATTTAGCACCGAAGATTACACCGAAAGCTGTCTGAGCAAGATTTGTTTTGTCTAAAGTGTTTACGATATCACCAGTATAACCATTTGCCAAAGGACCATCTGCAGTATAAAGGGTAGAGATGACTACGAGAGCATTTAATGTTAAAACTACGAAGGTATCGATAAATACGCCAGCCATAGCAACGCAGCCCTGCTCGTGCGGATTTTTTACTTGTGCAAGTGCATGTGCATGAGGAGTAGAACCCATACCGGCTTCGTTTGAGAAGAGACCGCGCTTTGCCCCCTGACTGATGGCTGCTTTTAAGGCAGAACCAAAGGCACCTCCAATGATGGCCTGTGGTTGGAATGCATATGTGAAAATCATTGCAAATGTTGCAGGGACATACTGGATGCGGGTAACGATTACAATGAGACCTCCAATAAGGAAAATGGTAGCCATGAGCGGAACTAATTTTTCAGTGATGGATGCAAGACGATCCACGCCTCCGACAAAGATAACGGCACAAATAGCTACGAGAATCACACCGACGATCCAGGAAGGGATTCCGAAGGCAGTTTCTAATGTAGAACTAATAGAATTAGATTGTACCATACATCCGATGAGACCAACTGCAAGAATCAATGCAACTGCAAAGAAACTGGCGAGGAACTTTCCAAAAGCACCTGGGAAAATATGGGTAATGTAGTAGACAGGTCCACCTTGAACATTGCCGCGAGAATCCGTTGTACGGGTAACCTGTGCAGCAATAGCTTCTGCGTAGATGGTTGCCATTCCAAGAAAAGCGATGATCCACATCCAAAAGATGGCACCAGGACCACCGGTCAGGATTGCACCTGCTGCACCGACGATATTACCAGTTCCGACCTGGGCAGCGATTGCAGTCGCAACGGCCTGGAAAGAACTCATTCCACCATTGTGAGAGCCGCCTTTGAAAGATAGATTTCCGAAAATCTGCTTCAAACCGGATCCAAGATATCTTTGAACAAAATGGGTTTGGATCGTATACCATAGGCCGACAGCGACCAAAAGAAATACAAGAATGTAATCTGAGAGATAAGTGTTAAGCGTGTTGACAATTGTTGACATGTTGTGTCCTCCTCTTTTTCCTTTTTTGTAGTAGGCAGGAAGATACAATTCTGAAAAATGTGGACTGTTTTTGTTTTTCTCATACTCTGTCCTTTTACCTGAGAGATTAACCACATAAGTGGCGTACACCTTCGGTACCCGTTCATTTCGGGATTCTCCAGAGCTGCATCGAACTTTTACATGGAAATAAGTATCCGGCGTAAAAGTCGTGGTTGCCGTGAATTACATACGCATTATTCTATAGAGCACTTTTTGAAATGTCAATAGAAAAATGAAATTTAGAACACACTCTGTTTCTTTTGCGTTTACGATTAGTTGTATAAAATGCTGAAAAACTAAAATGAAATGAAGGAATCGGTGCGAAAAATTGCAAAATTCAAAAAACTCGAAAAAAAATACTTGTGTTATGTGAAAGGATGCTTTACAATGGTAAAGGACAAAAGCAAACTTCCTGGCGAGCGAGAGCTTTTGGGAATTAAGTTTTAGGAGGTAGTAATTATGTCATATGTTGATGAAGTATTAGCAAAAGTAGTGGAAAAGAACCCGGCTGAACCGGAATTCCATCAGGCAGTAAAAGAAGTATTAGAATCTCTGAGAGTCGTTGTTGAAGCGAACGAAGAGCAGTATAGAAAAGATGCACTTCTGGAAAGATTGGTAGAACCAGAGAGAATCATTATGTTCCGTGTTCCATGGGTAGATGATCAGGGACAGGTTCAGGTGAATAAAGCATATCGTGTACAGTTCAACAGCGCAATCGGACCATACAAGGGCGGATTACGTCTCCATCCATCTGTAAATCTTGGAATCATCAAGTTCCTTGGATTTGAACAGATTTTCAAGAACTCACTGACAGGACTCCCAATCGGTGGAGGAAAAGGTGGTTCTGACTTTGATCCAAAAGGCAAATCAGACAGAGAAGTTATGGCATTCTGCCAGAGCTTTATGACAGAACTTTGCAAACATATTGGTGCAGACACAGACGTTCCAGCAGGAGATATCGGAACTGGAGCGAGAGAAATTGGTTATATGTATGGCCAGTATAAGAGAATCCGCAACGTATATGAAGGAGTTCTGACAGGAAAAGGATTAAGCTACGGCGGTTCACTGGCAAGAACACAGGCAACAGGATATGGACTTTTATATTTGACAGAAGAACTACTGAAATTAAATGGTATTCAGCTGGCAGGAAAAACAGTTGCAGTTTCTGGTTCAGGAAACGTGGCGATTTATGCAATTGAAAAAGCACAGCAGCTTGGTGCAAAAGTAGTAACAGCCAGTGATTCTACGGGATGGGTATATGATCCAGAAGGGATTGACCTTGCTGCATTGAAAGAAATCAAAGAAGTAAAACGTGGAAGAATCAAAGAATATAAAGATTATCGTCCAGATGCAGAATATCACGATGGACGTGGAGTATGGTCTGTGAAAGTAGATATTGCACTTCCTTGTGCAACACAGAATGAACTTCACTTAGAAGATGCACAGATGTTGGTTGCAAATGGATGTACAGCAGTTTGCGAAGGTGCAAATATGCCAACAACATTAGAAGCTACAAAGTATCTTCAGGAAAATGGCGTAATCTTTGCTCCAGGTAAAGCAGCAAACGCTGGTGGAGTTGCTACATCTGCATTAGAAATGTCACAGAACAGCGAACGTCTGAGCTGGTCATTTGAAGAAGTAGATGCAAAACTTAAGAACATCATGGTAAACATTTGCCATAACATGGTAGATGCAGCAAAACGTTATGATATGGAAGGCAACTACGTTGCAGGTGCGAATATTGCAGGATTTGAAAAAGTAGTTCAGGCAATGACAGCACAGGGAATTGTATAAAATAGAGAGAACGGGCCCTTGGAAACAGTGTTTCCAAGGGGTTTTTCTTGTGAAAATTGAACAGAAAAAATAATAAAAACCTTGTGTTGACATATAAATATGTGAATGTTATAATGACCAAAGAAAATAAATTGAATAATCGGATGAAGAATTTGAGAGAGATTTTTGTAAAAAATGTACAAAAACGCCGAAGGGGCAAGTGTCTACGTGAAACTCTCAGGCAAAAGAATCAAATTTGGACGATGCTCTGGAAGAGAAGATGACAGGGGAATGGAAATCAAGGGCGAGAACCATTCACCTGTTTTTTTGTTATGAATGTAACAAAGTTTTGGAAGGGAAAACTTTGTGAAGGGAAACAGAGATGAGTCAAAACAAGGAGGAAAAGACATGGAATTAAAAACACCACTTTATGATGCACATGTAAAAGCAGGTGGAAAGATTGTACCATTTGGAGGATATTTACTTCCAGTACAGTATGAAGCAGGTGTCATCAAAGAACACATGGCAGTTCGTACAGAAGCAGGGTTATTTGATGTGTCTCACATGGGAGAAATTCTCTGTGAAGGAAAAGATGCTTTGGCAAATCTGCAGATGATGCTGACAAACAATTTTGACAATTTGGTGGATGGACAGGCAAGATACAGCCCAATGTGCAACGAAGAAGGTGGAACAGTAGATGACCTTATCGTATACAAAAAAGCAGATGAAAAGTATTTCATCGTAGTAAACGCATCTAACAAAGACAAAGACTATCAGTGGATGTTAGATCACCAGTTTGGAGAAGTAACATTTACAGATGCTTCTGCTGACTATGCACAGCTTGCACTTCAGGGACCAAAAGCTATGGATATCCTGAGAAAGCTGACAACAGAAGATTCTATTCCAAAGAAATACTACCATGCAGTATTTGATGGAGAAGTAGCAGGAATCTCTTGTATCGTATCTAAGACAGGATACACAGGAGAAGATGGTGTAGAACTTTACTTTGACGCTGCGTATGCAGAAAAAATGTGGGATGCACTTTTAGAAGCAGGAAAAGAAGACGGATTGATTCCTTGCGGTCTTGGAGCAAGAGACACACTTCGTATGGAAGCAGCAATGCCACTGTATGGACATGAAATGACAGATGACATTACTCCATTAGAAACAGGTCTTGGATTTGCAGTGAAGATGGCAAAAGAAGACTTCATCGGAAAAGCAGCTTTAGAAGCAAAAGGAACTCCTGCAATTAAGAGAGTAGGATTAAAAGTAGTTGGAAGAGGTATCATCAGAGAACATCAGGATGTATATGTAGGAGAAGAACTGATCGGACATACAACATCTGGAACACACTGTCCATATCTTGGATATCCAGTTGCTATGGCATTGATCGATGCAACTCATGCTGAAATCGGAACAAGATTAACAGTTTCAGTAAGAGGACGTAAAGTAGAAGCTGAAGTGGTAGCGTTACCATTTTATAAAAGAAGCAAATAAATAAAAACAAACAAAAAAGAAAAGGTATAATTTGAAAGGAGACGAAAGTCATGGAATTAAGAGAAGAATTATTATATTCAAAATCACACGAATGGGTAAAAGAAGAGGATGGAGTTTATACAATCGGTATCACAGATTTCGCACAGTCTGAACTTGGAGATCTTGTATTTGTAAACCTTCCAGAAGAAGGAGATGAAGTTACAGCTGAAGAAGCATTTGCTGACGTAGAATCTGTAAAAGCAGTATCTGATGTATTATCACCAGTAACAGGTGTTGTAGAAGAAATCAATGAAGAATTATTAGACGCACCAGAAAAAATCAACGAAGCACCATACGAAGCTTGGTTTGTAAAAGTTAAAGATGTTACAGACAAAGAAGAATTATTAACAGCTGATGAATACAAAGCTTTTGTAGAAAGCGAACAGTAAAAAGCAGCTCAAACCAGGAAAGGCGGTGACTGAACGGTGGGAAGCTATATTCCTAATACAGAACAAGAACAGTTACAGATGTTGAATGAAATCGGATTTCAGTCAATGGATGAATTGTTTGCTCACATTCCAGAAGAAGTAATGATCAAAGATGGTCTTGCAATTCCAGAAGGAATGTCTGAGATGGAAGTTAGAAAAGCAGTAAGCAAAATCGCTGGAAAGAACGTAATCTTTGATACAATTTTCCGTGGTGCAGGTGCTTATCGTCACTTTATTCCATCTATCGTGAAAAGTGTAATTTCAAAAGAAGATCTTTTGACAGCATATACACCTTACCAGGCTGAAATCAGCCAGGGTATCTTACAGTCTATTTTTGAATATCAGACAATGATCTGTGATCTGACAGGAATGGACGTATCAAACGCATCTGTATATGATGGCGCAACAGCTGCAGCAGAAGCAGTAGCAATGTGCAGAGAAAGAAAGAGAAAGAAAGCTTTCGTATCTGCAACAATTCAGCCATCTGTATTAGAAGTTATTAAAACTTACTGCTTTGGAAATGAAATGGAATTAGTAGTAATTCCAGAAAAAGACGGAGTGACAGATCTTGATTTCTTAAAAGAAAATATTGATAAAGAAACAGCTTGCGTTTATATTCAGCATCCAAACTACTACGGAAGTTTGGAAGATGCTGCAGCAATCGGTGAAGTAACACACGAAGCAGGCGCAAAATACATTATGGGAGTAAATCCAATTTCTCTTGGAGTATTAAAAACACCTAGAGAATATGGTGCAGACGTTGCAGTTGGAGAAGGACAGCCACTTGGACTTTCAATTGCATTTGGTGGACCATACCTTGGATTCATGTCTTGTGTAAGTGCAATGACAAGAAAATTACCAGGACGTATCGTAGGTCAGACAGTAGACCATGATGGAAGAACTGGTTATGTATTGACACTTCAGGCAAGAGAACAGCATATCCGTAGAGAAAAAGCATCCAGTAACGTATGCTCTAACCAGGCACTCTGTGCATTGGCAGTAAGTGTTTATATGGCAGCGATGGGAAATGAAGGCCTGAAAAATGCGGCAGTTCAGTCTACATCTAAAGCACATTATATGGCAGCTGAATTAGAAAAAGCTGGATTTGCAGTAGAAAACAAAGGCGAATTCTTCCACGAATTCGTAACTTGCTCTGAGAAAAAAGCAGACGATGTATTAAAAGCATTGGAAGATGCAGGAATCCTTGGAGGATATCCACTGGATGATCACAGAATCTTATGGTGCTGTACAGAAGTAAATACAAAAGCAGAAATTGATGCTGCAGTCAGCATCGTAAAGGAGGTGTAATGCATGTTAATTTTTGAAAAAAGCAAAGCAGGCAGAGGATGCGATACACTTCCAGCATGTGATGTGGAAATCGTTTTACCAGGAGAAAAGGATAGACGTGAACTTGCATTACATATGCCAGAGATGGCTGAAGGAGATTTGAGCAGACATTACACAGAGCTTGCAAAAAAATGCCATGGTGTAAATGATGGATTCTATCCATTAGGATCTTGTACAATGAAGTACAATCCAAAAGTAAATGAAGATATGGCTGCTCTTCCAGGATTTACAGAAATTCATCCATTACAGCCTGCACACACAGTACAGGGATGTATGGAAGTGATTAAAACAGCAGAAGATTATCTGTGCGAAATTACTGGTATGGATCAGATGACATTCCAGCCAGCAGCAGGTGCACATGGAGAATTTACAGGTCTTCTGTTAATTAAAGCATATCATGAAAGTCGCGGAGATAAGAAACGTACAAAAATTATCGTACCAGACTCTGCGCATGGAACAAATCCAGCCAGTGCAGTAATGGCAGGTTATTCTGTTGTCAGCATTCCATCTGGACCAGACGGATGTGTAGACATTGAAAAATTACAGGAAGTTGTTGGAGAAGATACAGCAGGACTTATGCTGACAAATCCAAACACAGTTGGACTTTTTGATAAGAACATTCTGAAGATTACAGATATTATCCACGGATGTGGTGGTCTTTGCTACTATGATGGTGCAAACTTGAATGCGGTTATGGGTACAGTTCGTCCTGGAGACATGGGATTTGACGTTATCCATTTGAACCTTCACAAGACATTCTCTACTCCACATGGTGGCGGTGGCCCAGGAAGTGGTCCAGTAGGATGCAAATCTATCCTTGCTCCATTCCTTCCATCTGTAAGAGTAGAAGGAGAAGATACATTATCTTTCGTAAGAGCAGAACACAGCATTGGAGATGTTAAGAACTTCTATGGTAACTTTACAGTTGTTGTAAAAGCTTTAACATATCTGATGACACTTGGAAAAGAGGGAATTCCTCAGGCAAGTAAGAACGCAGTTCTGAATGCAAACTATATGATGAACAAATTAAAAGACCTTTACACAATGGCATTCGACGAAGTGTGCATGCACGAATTCGTTATGTGTCTGAAAGATGTGAAGAAAGGCACAGGCGTGTCTGCACTTGATATCGCAAAAGGACTTCTTGATAATGGAATCCATCCACCTACAATGTACTTCCCATTAATTGTAGAGGAAGCATTGATGATCGAGCCAACAGAAACAGAATCAAAAGAAACATTAGATGAAGCCATCGAAGTGTTCAGAAGTCTGTTTGAAATGGCAAAAGAAGATCCAGAAGCATTACACAATGCTCCATCAACAACTCCTGTATCCAGATTGGATGAAGTAGGAGCGGCAAGACATCCAGTTGTACGTTTTGATTTTGCATAAGGATGTTCAGAAGAGGTAGCGAGATGATTCAAAAAATAACATACGTTGAGAGTATGACAACATCTCCATATAAAAATCTGGCAATGGAAGAGTATTTACTCTTCCATTGTGCAGAAGATGAGTGCATTCTCTATTTGTGGCAGAATGAAAAGACTGTCGTAATCGGAAAGAATCAGAATGCATGGAAGGAGTGTTATGTCAGCAGGCTAGAAGAGGATGGTGGACATCTTGTTCGAAGACTTTCCGGTGGAGGAGCAGTGTTCCATGATCTTGGAAATCTGAACTTCACATTTTTGACGAGAAGTAACCACTATGATGTGAAAAAACAAACACAGATTATCGTAGATGCCTTAAAGAAAATTGGAATTTGTGCAACAAGTTCCGGAAGAAATGATATTTTAGTCGATGGGAAAAAGGTTTCTGGAAATGCTTATTTTAAGCAGGGAGATTTTTGTTATCAGCATGGAACATTGATGATTGATGTTGATGTGAATCGGCTGAGTAAGTATTTAAATGTACCAAAAGACAAGTTGGAATCGAAAGGAATCAAATCTGTAAGATCCCGCGTGGGAAATCTGAAAGATTACCTTCCGGAGATTACTGTATCTTTAGTAAAAGAAAAAATTTTGGAATCATTTGAGGAAACGTTTGGCATAAAAGCAGAGTATAAATCTGGTGACCATTTAGACAAAAAAGAAATGGAAGATTATGAAACGAAATATGCATCCTGGGAGTGGAGATATGGAAGGAAAATGGAGTTCCAGTATGAATTATCTCATCGCTTTGACTGGGGAAATATTTCAATCCTGTTGCAGGTAGACAGCGGAAAAATTATAGATGTAGATGTTTATTCAGATGCAATGTACATTGAGATTTTTTCAGAGATTAAGAAATATCTGAAGGGGATTCCGTATTCAAAGAAATCTATCTGTGCAGAACTTTCTTTATGTTGGTCTGTGAACAAAGAGGAGGAAAAACTCCTGGGAGATATTGTTGCATGGATCGAAAATGTAGACTTATAAAGGAGTAAGGCAATGGAAAATAAATTTGACCTTATTGTAATAGGAGCAGGCCCTGGTGGATATGTAGCGGCAATTAAGGCAGCGAAGCTTGGTATGTCAACTGCAATTGTCGAGGACAGAAAAGTTGGGGGAACCTGTTTGAACCGTGGCTGCATCCCAGCAAAAGCAATGCTTCATGCAGCAACATTATATCGAGAAGCAAAAGCAGCAGAAGCTTGTGGAATCCATGTTTCAGATGTTACGTTTGATTATGAAGAGATTGTTCAGTACAAAGAAGGCACAACCGAAAAGTTAGTGCAGGGTGTAGAACAGCTGTTGAAAGCAAACGGAGTAACATTCCTTCAGGGAAAAGGAACATTGGAAAAAGGAAATAAAGTAACTGTGAAATCCGAAGAAGGCGTAGAGACTTATGAAGCTGATAAGGTAATTCTTGCAGCAGGTTCTAAGCCATTGATTCTTCCAATTCCAGGATTGGATCTTCCAGGTGTGCTTACAAGTGATGAATTGTTCCAGCTTCGCAAGATGCCAGAAAGCCTTGTAATTATTGGCGGTGGTGTTATCAGCGTTGAATTTGCATCTGTTTTCTCAGCACTTGGATGCAAGGTGACAATTGTAGAAGCTATGCCACGTTTGATTCCAAACATGGATAAAGAAATTTCACAGAATCTGAAAATGATTTTGAAAAAACGCGGGATTGATATCCATACAGGCGCAGCTGTTCAGAGAGTGGAACAGGCAGAGGATGGACAATATCGCTGTGTATATGTAGAAAAAGAGAAAGAACTTAGCTCATCTGCAGAATATATTCTGTGTGCAATCGGTCGTGTGCCAAATACAGATGGTCTGTTCGGGGAAGGCGTTGAACCAGAAATGGAACGTGGACGCGTAGTTGTAGATGAAAACTTCCAGAGCAGTATTGAAAATGTATATGCAATCGGTGATCTTGTGAAGGGTATGCAGCTTGCACATCTTGCAAGTGCACATGGTATCTATGTGGCTGAAACATTGGCTGGCCACACACCTTCTGTAGATTTATCCATCGTACCTGGCTGTATTTATACAGATCCAGAGATTGCTTCTGTAGGAATCACAGAAGATGAAGCAAAAGCTTTAGGAAAAGAAGTAAAAGTTGGTAAATTTATTATGAGTGCAAACGGAAAGTCTTTGATCACTCATGAAGAACGTGGATTTATTAAAGTAGTTGCAGACGCAGAAACAGGCGTTATTCTTGGTGCACAGATGATGTGTGCAAGAGCAACAGATATGATTGGTGAATTTGGAACAGCAGTTGCCAATAAGTTGAAAGCAGAAGATTTATTAAAAGCGATGCGTGCACATCCAACGTACAATGAAGGTGTGGCAGAAGCGGTAGAAGATCTTGCTGGAATGGCAATTCATGTAGCACCAAGAAAGAGACGTTAGTTGAGAGGAGTTTGAAAGTATTATGTATTCATACGATGAAATATTAAAAAATGATCCTGAAATCGCACAGGCCATTACAGATGAAATGGCTCGTCAGAACAAACATATTGAATTGATTGCATCTGAAAACTGGGTAAGCAATGCAGTTATGGCAGCAATGGGAAGCCCATTGACAAACAAATATGCAGAAGGATATCCAGGAAGAAGATACTATGGTGGATGTGCTTGTGTAGACGTTGTAGAAGATCTTGCAAGAGATCGTGCAAAAGAATTATTTGGATGTGATTATGTAAACGTACAGCCACATTCAGGAGCACAGGCTAACATGGCAGTGTTCTTTGCAATGTTAAAACCAGGAGATAAGATTCTTGGCATGAACCTTGACCATGGCGGACATTTGACACATGGTTCACCAGTAAATATGTCTGGAAGCTATTTTGAAACATCTTTCTATGGTGTAAATGAAGACGGATTCATCGACTATGATGTAGTTCGTGAAACAGCACTTCGTGAAAAACCAAAAATGATCATTGCAGGTGCAAGTGCATATGCAAGACAGATTGATTTCAAGAAATTCCGTGAAATCGCTGATGAAGTAGGCGCATACTTAATGGTAGATATGGCTCACATTGCAGGTCTTGTAGCAACAGGACTTCACCCAAGCCCAATTCCATACGCAGATGTTGTAACAACAACAACACATAAAACACTTCGTGGACCAAGAGGTGGTATGATCCTTGCAAACAAGGAAGCAGCAGAAAAATTCAACTTTAACAAAGCTGTATTCCCAGGAATCCAGGGAGGACCTTTGGAACATGTAATCGCTGCAAAAGCAGTTTGCTTCAAAGAAGCATTACAGCCAGAATTCAAAACATATCAGGAACAGGTTCTTAAGAATGCACAGGCTCTTGCAAAAGGTTTGATGGATCGCGGACTTAAGATTGTATCTGGTGGTACAGATAACCACTTAATGTTAGTAGACTTAAAAGACGAAAACGTAACAGGTAAAGAGTTAGAAAAACGTTTGGATATGGCTCATATTACATGTAACAAGAATACAATTCCTAACGATCCACGTTCTCCATTCGTTACAAGTGGTGTAAGACTTGGAACACCTGCAGTAACATCTCGTGGATTGAAAGAAGAAGATATGGATGTAATCGCAGAAGCAATTGCACTCGTTGTAAAAGACGAAAATAATATTGAAAAAGCACAGGAACTTGTTGCTGGCTTAACAGAGAAATATCCTTTAATCTAAGATTAGAAGAGTTGAGGATTTGAAAGATAACGCGCTGGTTTTGACCGGCGCGTGTTTCTTTTAAAAAAATTAAAAAAATTAAAAAAAGTTGTTGACTTTTGTCTGGATAAGGAGTATATTATAGAAGTCGGTTGCGACAGCAACTGAAAAAGAGATGGGATCATAGCTCAGCTGGGAGAGCACCTGCCTTACAAGCAGGGGGTCATAGGTTCGAGCCCTATTGGTCCCATTTACAACGATTAGAGTTGTAAGATGTGGCGGGATAGCTCAGTTGGCTAGAGCACACGGTTCATACCCGTGGTGTCGCTGG
>CAZPZR010000019.1:0-27801 GCA_964591105.1 uncultured Lachnospiraceae bacterium
ATGTAGGTGATGCATCATGACACAAGCTGCCAAAGTTTATGGAGGCAGTCTGTACGATCTTGCTGCCGAAGAAAAGCTCGATGGGCAGATCATGGAGCAGATGAATGAAATCAGACAAATTTTTCGAGAAAATCCAGCATATTTGAGATTACTTGGAGAACCATCCATTCCACAAAGTGAAAGAATAAAACTTTTGGATGAAGCTTTTGGCGGACAGGTGGAAACATATCTTCTTAATTTTTTGAAGCTCTTATGTGAGAAAAAATTATTGAGAGAGTTTTCAGGTTGCTGTGAAGAGTTTACCAGAAGATATAATCTGGATCACGGAATTGTGGAAGCAGTGGTTACAAGTGCTGTGAAACTGAAAGAAGAACAGATGGAAGCACTGAGAGCTAAATTAGAAAAGACCAGTGGGAAGAAGATTCATCTGACCCAGAAGACAGATACATCTGTAGTTGCAGGACTTCGTGTTGAAATGGAAGGCAAGCAACTGGATGGAACTGTACAGGGACGTATTTCAGAGATTACGAAAAAGTTAAATGAAGTAGTGACATAAGAAGTTATAAAATGGTAAAGGATGGAACAGAAACATGCAATTAAAACCGGAAGAAATATCCAAAGTCATCCGAAGCCAGATCAAATATTATGAAAATGCAATCCAGCAAAATGAAACAGGAACCATCCTCATGGTAGGTGATGGAATTGCACGTGCCAGTGGTTTGATCAATTGTATGGCAGGCGAATTGCTGGAATTTGAAGATGGAAGTTTTGGTATGGCTCAGAACCTGGAAGAAAACAGTGTATCCATCGTAATATTTGGCTCTGATGAAAATATTGGTGAAGGTCAGACTGTAAAACGTACAGGCAAGGTTGTGTCTGTACCGGTAGGAGAAGCCATGATAGGACGAGTAGTAAATGCGCTCGGTCAGCCTATCGATGGAGCAGGACCAATTGATACAAAAGAATTTCGCCCTGTAGAAAGCAAGGCACCTGGAATCTGTGAAAGACGTTCTGTATATCAGCCACTTCAGACTGGTATTAAAGCGATTGACTCAATGATTCCAATCGGTCGTGGTCAGCGAGAATTAATCATTGGTGACCGTCAGACTGGAAAAACAACAATTGCAACAGATACAATCATCAATCAAAAGGGAAAAGATGTAATCTGTATCTACGTAGCAATTGGACAAAAACGTTCTACAGTAGCTTCACTTGTGGAAAACCTTACAAGAAATGGAGCTATGGATTATACAATCGTTGTAGCGGCAACTGCTTCTGAATCAAGTCCGCTGCAGTACATTGCACCATATTCTGGTTGTGCAATGGGAGAATATTTTATGAATCAGGGAAAAGATGTGCTGATCATTTATGATGATTTGAGTAAGCATGCGGTTGCATACCGAGCACTTTCTCTGTTGATCCGTCGTCCACCAGGACGTGAAGCTTATCCTGGAGATGTATTCTATCTTCACTCAAGACTTCTGGAACGTGCAGCAAAGCTGGATGACGAACATGGCGGTGGATCCTTAACCGCATTGCCAATTATTGAGACACAGGCAGGGGATGTATCAGCGTATATCCCAACGAATGTAATCTCTATTACAGACGGACAGATTTTCCTCGAGACAGAATTATTCCACTCAGGAATCATGCCAGCTGTAAACCCTGGTATCTCCGTATCCCGAGTTGGTGGAGATGCACAGATTAAAGCAATGAAAAAAGTAGCTGGTACTTTGAAACTGATTTATTCTCAGTATCGCGAATTACAGAGCTTTGCCCAGTTTGGATCAGACCTTGATGCGGATACAAAGGCACGTCTGGAACAGGGGGCTCGTATCGTAGAAGTTCTGAAACAGAATCAGAATGCACCGGTACCAGTAGAAAAACAGGTAGCGATTCTGTACGCGGTAACAAAAGGAATTCTAGAACATGTAAAAGTAGAAGATGTTAGTGCATATGAATCTGGTCTGTACACATATCTGGATACAGATGCGACAGGATTAAAAGCAATGCAGGCAATCAGTGCTACTGGAAAACTGGAACCAGATACAGAAGAAACATTACGTCAGGCATTGGAAACATATACAGAAAATTTCCTGAATGCAAGACCAGAAAAATAAAGTGATTAGGAGGGTATGAACGTATGGCTGCAAATATGAAATCTGTAAAGCTGCGTATGAAAAGTGTACAAAGTACTATGCAGATTACCAAAGCCATGGGGCTTGTAGCATCCTCCAAACTGCGTAAGGCAAAGGAACGTGCAGAAACATGCCGACCTTATTTTACAGAACTGCATGAGATGCTGAAAGAGATTGCGCGAGAAAATATTGATTTTTCGTCTGTATATGCGCGTGAGTCTTCCAATCCACAGACTTGTTATGTGGTGATTGCGGGAGACCGAGGACTTGCAGGTGGATACAATACCAATCTTTTTAAATGTCTGGAGGCAGATGCCAAAGGAAAAGATTATGTAGTTCTTCCAATCGGAAAAAAAGCAGTCGAATATTTCAAACAGAGAAAAATAGAATGTCTGACAGAAGAATTTGCGGAAATTGCAGATATTTCTGTGGCAGATTGTTTTGAAATGGCAAATTTGCTTTGCGAAGAATTCCGAAAAGGGACATTTGGTCATATTGAATTATGCTATACAGTATTTTTGTCTATGTTGTCTCAGAAGCCAGATGTATTCTCGATGCTTCCGATGACAGACATTCGAGAAGAGAGTGGAGGAAAGATTGCAACAAAAGAATTAATCCTCTATGAACCAAATGCAGAAATTGTATTTGATACCATTGTCCCAGAATATCTGGCAGGACTTGTTTATGGTGCAGTATGTGAAAGTACAGCCAGTGAACTTGCAGCCAGACGTATGGCCATGGATGCAGCGACAAGTAATGCAGAAGAGATGATTGAAAAATTGAATCTGTACTACAATCGAGCAAGACAGGGCAGCATCACGCAGGAAATCACGGAGATTGTTGCAGGTGCAGAAGGGCTTTAGAATATCATAGGAGACTGAAAATATGAGTGAAAAACACATTGGCGAAGTAGTACAGGTCATTGGTCCAGTTTTGGACATTCGCTTTGCGCACAATGAACTTCCTGCTCTTCTCAATGCCATAGAAATTGAACATGATGGCGCAAAGCTGACAGTCGAAGTGGCACAGCAGATTGGCGATGATGTCGTAAGATGTATTGCTATGAACTCCACGGATGGACTTGTCCGAGGAACAAAAGCTGTGGACACTGGCGGTCCAATCAAAGTTCCAGTAGGTGATGCCTGCTTGGGACGTGTATTCAACCTTCTTGGAGATCCGGTAGATAACCAGCCAGCTCCAGAAGCAGAAGAACGCTGGTCTATCCATCGTCCAGCACCTTCTTATGAAGAACAGATGCCAGCAACAGAAATTCTAGAAACAGGAATTAAAGTTGTTGACTTGATCTGTCCTTACGCAAAAGGTGGAAAAATCGGGTTATTTGGTGGTGCAGGTGTAGGAAAAACAGTTTTAATCATGGAACTGATTCATAACGTAGCAACAGCTCACGGCGGACTCTCTGTATTTACAGGTGTAGGAGAACGTACTCGTGAAGGAAATGACCTTTATAATGAAATGAAAGAAAGCGGAGTTATTGATAAGACTGCATTGGTATATGGTCAGATGAATGAACCACCTGGAGCACGTATGCGTGTGGGACTTTCTGGTCTTACAATGGCAGAATATTTCCGTGATGAGAAGAATCAGGATGTGCTTCTCTTTATCGATAATATTTTCCGATTTACACAGGCTGGTTCTGAAGTGTCTGCACTTCTTGGACGTATGCCATCAGCGGTTGGTTATCAGCCAACGTTAGCAACAGAAATGGGAAATCTGCAGGAAAGAATTACTTCTACAAGAAAGGGATCTATCACATCTGTACAGGCAGTTTATGTGCCAGCGGATGACCTTACAGACCCTGCTCCTGCGACAACATTCTCACATTTGGATGCGACAACAGTACTTTCTCGTGAGATTTCCAGTCAGGGAATTTATCCAGCAGTAGATCCTTTGGATTCTACCAGCCGAATTCTTTCTCCGGAAATCGTTGGAACCGAGCATTATGAGATCGCAAGATCTGTACAGCGAGTACTTCAGCGTTATAAAGAACTCCAGGATATTATCGCAATTATGGGTATGGACGAACTTTCTGAAGAAGATAAGCGTACAGTAAGCCGTGCACGTAAAGTTCAGAGATTCTTATCCCAGAGCTTCTCTGTAGCAGAGCAGTTTACAGGAATGCCTGGAAAATATGTTCCATTGAAAGAAACACTTCGAGGATTCAAAATGATTTTGGATGGAGAATGTGATGATATTCCAGAAAGTTATTTCTTGTTCGTAGGAACAATTGATGAAGTATTTGAAAAAGCGAAGAAGCAGTAAGGAGGTGTCCCTATGAATACCTTTTCGTTACGAATTGGAACACCAGACGGACTGCTGTTCGAAGGCGACGTAGAACGCGTTGTATGTAGAAGTATTAGTGGAGACCTTGCGATTCTTGCCAAACACTGTAATTTTTGTACAGCACTTGGCATGGGAGAAGCAAGTGTAGTTACAGAAGATGGGACAAGACGAACAGCAGCCTGCATAGGTGGAATGTTGTCTGTGATGAATGGAACATGCCGTCTCCTGGCGACTACGTGGGAATGGAAAGAAGATATTGATACAGAGCGTGCTCAAAATGCAAAGAAAAGAGCAGAAGATACGATTGCCAAAGGCGGTCTTACAGATCAAGAATATAAGATTGCAGAAGCAAAACTTCAGAGAGCTATGGTGCGATTAAGTGTTGCCAAATAAAAAAGAGGTCATCTACTGTGAAGTAGATGGCCTCAAATTATTTTCGTCAGAGAGCTTAGGCTTTTTTCATCTTATACAGTGTCCAGAAATTGGTAATTACTGTAGAGAAAGCAAAAAATGCACCGGTATAAGACTGGATAATTAAATAGTAAAAAATCCATGGAATAAAGGAAAGTGTTACTAACAATTTGAACTTAATCGGATCTTTGATGTCCATAAAAATTACATATACTGTGCAGATGATGAAAGGAAGATAGCCTAACCATCCCTGATTGTTAAATACTACTGTTAAAATACCAGAAAGGACAATCAAAGTAATCTTTACTGGCCATGTAAATACATCTTTGTAACATAAGTAGTTACGAATACAGGAAAGAATGTTACTGATAGCGCCTGGAATGGCATCTAAGAGAAACATGCTGACTGTCTGCATTCCCAGCTGAAGAATCTGAAATAATAATATTTTGGAACGACTTTTTAGTGTACCGGAACCAACTTGTACCAGTGCGGCTGCAAAGTCAATGATGTTTGCAATAACTATTCGAATCATTTTTTAATACCTCCATTTTTATAATACACCATGTGACACAACACCAATTGCAAAATCTACAGTGATAGCAACAATCACTGCGAACAAAGAAACAATGAATCCATGAAGCAGTGGTTTTGCTTCAGATTTGCACAAAGGGCGGAAATCAGAATTCATAAATATTCCTCCGAAAGTTTTGTTTCTCGTCTATTTTATACTGTTTGCATGAGAAATGAAAGAGAAAAATAAAATAATTCACCTATTGACAAGGTAGGTAATTGCGGATATACTAATACCAACTTGAAAGGTAGGTGTTGGTTATTATGGCAGATTACAAATTTGAAACATTACAACTTCACGTGGGACAGGAGACACCGGACCCAGCAACGGACGCTCGTGCAGTTCCAATCTATGCAACGACTTCTTATGTATTTAAGGATTCTGCACATGCAGCAGCAAGATTTGGACTTACAGATGCAGGAAATATCTATGGAAGATTAACGAATTCCACACAGGATGTGTTGGAACAACGAATTGCAGCATTGGAAGGCGGAGTAGCAGCGTTGGCATTAGCATCGGGAGCAGCAGCAATCAATTATACTTTGGAAGCATTGGGACAAAATGGAGGACATTTTGTTGCACAGAAGACAATTTATGGTGGAAGTTATAACTTGCTTGCACATACACTTCCAGCATTTGGTATCACAGCGAGTTTTGTGAATATACATAATCTTGAGGAAGTAGAAGCCGCAATTCAGGAAAATACAAGAGCAATCTATATTGAAACTTTAGGAAATCCAAACAGTGATATCCCAGATATAGATGCACTTGCGGAGCTTGCACATAAGCATGGATTGCCATTGGTTGTGGATAATACATTTGGAACACCATATTTGATTCGTCCAATTGAACGTGGAGCAGACATTGTGGTGCATTCTGCAACAAAATTCCTCGGCGGACATGGAACAACACTTGGCGGTGTGATTGTAGATTCTGGAAAATTTGATTGGGCAGCATCAGGAAAATATCCTGCAATTGCGGATCCGAATCCAAGTTATCATGGAGTATCTTTCGTACAGGCGGCAGGAGCAGCGGCATTTGTGACATATATTCGTGCGATTTTACTTCGAGATAAGGGTGCAACGATTTCTCCATTTGCAGCATTTTTACTTTTGCAGGGAATAGAAACCTTGTCTTTGCGAATTGAGAGACATGTGGAAAATACAAAGAAAGTCGTTGGATTTTTAAGTAATCATCCACAGGTAGAACATGTGAATCATCCATCATTGCCAGAGCATCCGGATCATGCATTATATGAAAAATATTTTCCAAATGGTGGCGGATCTATTTTTACTTTTGAAATCAAGGGCGGCGTGAAAGAAGCACATCAGTTTATTGACAGCTTAAAGATTTTTTCATTGCTTGCAAATGTTGCAGATGTGAAGAGTCTGGTCATTCACCCAGCAACAACTACTCACAGTCAATTGACAGAAGAAGAATTAAAAGATCAGGAAATCAAACCAAACACAATTCGTCTTTCCATTGGTACAGAGCATATTGACGATATTCTTGCAGATTTACAAAATGGATTCGACGCAGTAAAATAAAGTTGAGGTGATGATTATGGCGAAGATATATACATCCGTGGATCAATTAATAGGAAAGACACCACTTTTGGAATTGACACACATTGAGAAAGCGTATGATTTAAAAGCAAAAGTACTTGCAAAACTGGAATATTTGAACCCGGCAGGTTCTGTGAAGGACCGCGTTGCCAGAGAAATGATCAATCATGCAGAAGCAACTGGAGAATTAAAGCCTGATTCTGTAATTATTGAACCAACATCTGGAAACACTGGAATTGGACTTGCGGCAGTTGCAGCAGCAAGAGGCTATCGAATTATTATCGTAATGCCAGAGACAATGTCTGTGGAGAGACGCCAGATTATGAAAGCATATGGAGCTGAATTGGTACTTTCTGATGGTGCGAAAGGTATGAAAGGTGCAATTGCAAAAGCAGAAGAACTTGCAGCAGAAATTCCGAACAGCTTTATTGCAGGGCAGTTTGTGAATCCATCGAATCCAGAGGCACATCGCAAGACGACAGGACCAGAAATTTATGAAGATACAGATGGTCATGTGGATATCTTTGTAGCAGGAGCAGGAACTGGTGGAACAATCACAGGTGTTGGCGAATATTTGAAAGAAAAAAATCCTGAGATTCAAGTGGTTGCGGTAGAACCTGAGACATCAGCAGTTCTTTCTACAGGTGTAGCAGGACCACATAAAATTCAAGGCATTGGAGCTGGATTTGTGCCAGAGGTATTGAATACAGAGATTTACGATGAAATTATTACTGTGAAAGATGAAGATGCGTTCGCAATGGGAAGACTATTGGGTAAAAAAGAAGGATTTTTGGTAGGAATATCATCTGGAGCAGCTGCATTTGCAGCAGTAGAGCTTGCGAAACGTCCTGAAAATGCAGGAAAAAATATTGTAGTTCTTTTGCCAGATACAGGAGATCGATATTTGTCTACGCAATTATTTTCTGAATCATAGTTATAGAAGTTTGGGGTATTAGAGAGGTAACAATATGATGATTTCAACAAGAGGAAGATATGCACTTCGAGTGCTTGCTGATCTTGCAGAACACAGAGAATGTGGATATATTCCGATGAAAGAGATTGCAAACAGGCAAGGAATTTCCCTGAAGTACTTGGAGCGGATTATTCCAATATTATCAAAAAATGGAATTGTAGAAGGCGTACAGGGAAAAGGCGGTGGCTATCGATTAGTAGTAGAACCGGAAGAGTGCAGAATTGGAGATGTGCTTAGATGGACAGAAGGAGATTTGGCACCGGTAGCTTGCCTGGAATGTGATGCGAAACCGTGTGAGCGTACAGGAGAATGCCGCACATACCCAATGTGGGTAGAATTTCAAAAATTGGTGAATGATTATTTCGACCAAAAAACGTTAGCCGATATTATAAAGGAACAAGAATAAGAGGGGAAAAAACGGGCTCGTGCTTTTACAAATGGCGCGAGCCTATTTTTACTTTTGGAAAAATTTAAGAAAAATGTGTTGCAATTGAATGACAAATATGATAATCTAAAACCACGCAGATGGCACGTCTCGTTATCTGCAAACATTCTAAAATTCAAATCATTCGAAACCTAATAATCAGGAAAAATTCAAATGATGAAGAACACAGTAGAATACGGGAATGAGAAGAAAAAAACACAGGTTTTTTGTATAATCTGTGGTGTAAGACAAAAATATGTGTTAAAATAAATCTAATAAAATTTCTTATACATTTTTCTTTTCAGAACGAGATTCTACAAAGAAAGGGGAACTGTACGAGAGAAAGAAAACAACTAAGAGAACTGACGTTGCTTGACAAATTTTTGTTCGATGAAGTTATGGAGGATTCGGAAAATGTAAAAGAGATCTTAGATATCATTTTAGGACAGGACACAGAGCTTAAGGTCATTATGATTACTCCATTTGATCTTTTTGAATACGCACGGAGAGCGAGAAGACTTTGTGAGTAAGGAATTGATAGAACTTTTGCATTATATGGAAGAAACGACAGATCGTGTTGCACAGATGTGTAATAGTGAAAGAATTCAAAAATTGCATCAGCGAGTACAAAGAATCCGCTCAAGTGAGGAGATGGAGGTCAAATATATGCAGGCATGGGAAGAAAAATTGATGGAACGTGAGGCAGGCCGGATCGCGGGAGAACAAAAAATAGTAAATAAATTAAGGGAAAAATTTTCTATGGAGGAAATTGTTCATATGTTGGAGATGAGTGAAGAAGAACTTCGGAAAATCCTGACAGAAGAAAAATAAGAAAAGCGAGGAAAAGAAAATGTACAACTTTGATGTGACACCAAACAGAACTGGGAGTGATTCTGTAAAATGGGGAATGGTATCTGGAGATGTAATTCCAATGTGGGTTGCAGATATGGACCTTCCAATTGCTCCGGAAATTAAAGAGGCAGTGTGTGCCCGCGCAGAGCACCCATATTATGGATATCCTTGTACACAGGATGAATTGAAGAAGCACGTAGTAGAACATTACAGAAAACTCTATCATGTAGAAGTGAAAGAAGAGTGGATTGTGTGGGTTCAGAGCGTAATTCCTGGAGTTGTAAATGCATTGCAGATGATGGGTGGAACATTTATGTACTCTGTTCCAATGTATAATCACATTCGTACTCTGGATGTAGAAGCAAAACTCCCAGCAATTGAAGTTCCAATGAAGAAGGATGAAAATTATCATTATGAGATGGATATGGATGCGTTGGAAGCAGCAATAATACCTGAAGTAAAATGTTTGATTCTTTGTAATCCACATAATCCGGTAGGTCGTGTGTATACAAAAGAGGAACTTGTGAAACTGCAGGAATTTTGCTCTAAGCATCATCTGTTGGTTATTAGTGATGAGATTCATTGCGAATTGGATATGGAGGAAAGACATCTTCCATTTTTTGCAGTGAACGAGGCGGCAGCATCTTATAGTGTTACGCTATCCAGTGCGGGGAAAATATGCAATATCCCAGGACTTCCAATGGGATTTGCAATCATTCCGAATGAGGAAGTAAGAGAAAACTTTGTGCGTCAGCAAGATGGACTTCAGCCATGTGCGAATATTTTGACACTTGCAGCATATGAAAAAGCGTACGATGGAAGTTGCGATAGATGGAAAACAGAACTTCGTGCGTATTTGAAAGAAAATAGAGATATTGCAGAAGCATATTTTCGAGAAATTCCAGAGATTCATACTCCGCACAATGAAGGCACATACTTATTGTGGCTGGATTGCACAGCAATGAATTTGGAAGATCCAGCAGAATTTTTCCTGAAAGAAGCACATGTGAAATTAAGTGAGGGAGAAATTTATGGAGAAAAGCAGTACGTAAGATTTAATTACGGATGCTGCAGAAGTCAGCTGCTAGAAGCTTTAGAGCGAATGGAAAAAGCGGTTGATGAATGGAGAAAATAGTATTCTCCTGAACGATAGAATGAAAAAGCCTTCTGCGAAACAGTTACGAATCGCAGAAGGCATATACTTCAAGATTATTCACATCTGAATACTTTGCCAGCATAGAGTGTTGCATCATCAATCTTGTCAGCAACAGTCTCATTCCATACAGACTTCTCGATATCTGTAAAAGAAACGGAAAATGCATCTTTTGGTGCTCCGAGTTCAGCAGAAGCAGCTTCAACAATTTTTTCAGCAGCAGCTTTCTTCATCTCGTCGCTTCTTCCAGGGAATAATTTGATATCAATGTGTGGCATAATCACAACCTCCTAAAATTTGGAATTCCATCCGATTTTTTCTAAGAAAATTATAACATGGAATGACAAAAAGAAAAACATTCAATCAAGAAAATCAATTTTAAAATTTATCAATGAGATATTCTCTCAGATATTCAACTTAGAAAATTTACATCGATGTATTTTTTGGGCAAACAAACATGGCCAGGTTTGTTTTGCTACTACAATATAAATGATGCCAGGGTTGTGGGAGTGCAAAGCACGGAACAATCTGTAGGAATCATATAAGCAAATTTATATATTTTAGAACAAGGAGAAAACAATATGAATAGAAAAAATACTATTTCAAAATTAATGTTATTATTGGTAATCAGTGCGATTATGATAAATACTATGATGTCAACAACAAATGCAGCATTTGTTGCTGACACAGGTAATATCACAGTTAATAAAATCGAAAAAGGTGTAACATTGACATTTTATAAAATTGTGGAAGAGAATTTTTCATTCCGTAATCAGCAACCGCAAGATCCACCATATTTGTGGGCAGAAGAAATGGTGTTATGGGTAAAAGAAAATTATCCAGAATTTATTAACACTGATAACAAAAATGCTGTGACAGAAGAATTTTCAAAGGCAGATGCTGCAAAAATTGCAGAGTTTTATGATAAGCTTTCTGTAGCAATTAAAAAAGGAACTGTAACACCAGAGAATGAATCAGCAGAATCACAGGAAGAAACGTTTACAGCAAGTGAGATGCTTATAGGTTCTTACTTAATCCTGATTGAAAATGGGGCACGAATTTACCGTCCATTAACTGCTAATGTTGTTCATGAGTGGAAGGAAGAAGAAAAAGTATGGAAAATTGCATCACCGGTTGTTGATGCAAAATCAACAATTCCAAGTATTTCAAAGACAGTAACAGAAGGACAGGAAAAAGATCATATGAAAATTGGAGATACTGTTCATTATGAGTTAAATGCGACTGTTCCAACTTATCCAGATAATGCTATTGCAAAGACAATGGTTGTAAGCGACATTTTATCTCAGAGCTTAACTTTAAACAATGATTCTATCAAAGCATATGGTGTGAATGCGGGAGCAGAACCTGTTCTTTTAGAAGATGCGTATACACGTACAACATCCAGACCAGCGAATGTAGAGGGAAACAAAACAACAACATTTTCTTTGAACTTTAAATATGAAAAAATCAAGGCGTATACATCTGTAAAAGTAACTTATGATGCAATGCTCAACAAAAATGCAAATATTGGACCAGAAGGAAATGGAAACCACGCATATCTTGATTACAACAATAATCCATATATCGATGGAAGCTGGATTACAGATGAAGATGAAGCAACCGTTTATACATATGGATTAAAGATTTTAAAAGTAGATGAGGAGACAGAAGAACCACTTTCTGGAGCAGAATTTTTCCTATATAAAGGTGAAGAAGAAATAAGATTTGTAAACGAAAGCGGTACTTATCGAGTTTCCCAGGGCAATGAAGTTTCTTATGCAAAGATGGTATCAAATGAAAAAGGAGAAATTCTGATTCAGGGATTAGACGCAGGAGAATATGAGCTTTATGAAGAGGACGCTCCAGATGGCTACATTAAATTACAGCACACAATTAAAGTTACAGTCGAAGATGAAGATTTTGATGGAAAAGTAGAATGTGATGGGGATGAACAGGAAGATGGAACTCTTATTATTACTGTAAAGAATGGTAAAGGATTTACGCTTCCAGTAACTGGCGGAATGGGTACTTTAGTATTCAGTACAATGGGAATTCTGATGATGGGCGCAGGATTTATTCTTGTACTTACATTCATTAGAAAGAAAAATGAAACAAAGTAGCCGATGGATTTTTCTTGGCGTTGCAATGTTAATATTTCTGCTTGGGATAGGCGTATTTATGTATCCGATTATCAGTAATCTGGTGGAAGAACATTTACAGAAGAACGTGATACGAGGATATGAAACATCCATGAAATCGATGGAAAAAAGCGAGCAGGAAAACGAGCGAAGAAAAGCTGAAGAATATAATCAAAAACTTCGTTTTGACTATGAAAATATACTTGATTTAGAAAAAAATGGAGTCATGGGATATATTGAGATTCCAACGATTGAGGTGGAACTTCCAATTTACCATGGCTCCGAAGAAGAAAGTCTGAAAAAAGGAGTTGGACATATTCGAAGAACGTCACTTCCAATTGGCGGAGAAGGAACACATAGCATTTTGACAGGACATCGAGGACTTCCAAATGCAGAATTATTCACACGTTTGGATGAATTAAGAGAGAAAGATTGTTTTTTTCTGCATGTGTTGGATCAGATATTGGCATATGAAATTGACCAGATTACAACGGTACTTCCGGAGGAAATCGATCATATTGAAAATGAACCAGATGAAGATTATGTGACATTGGTCACGTGTACTCCGTATGGAGTGAACAGCCATCGTCTTCTCGTGCGTGGAAGTAGAATTCCTTATGAACCTAAAAAAAAGACAGACACAACAGAATCGTTTTGGGATAAAAGTATGAAATTTATTTGGCTTGGAGTTGTAGCTGGAGTTAGCATTGTGAGTGTAGCATACAGAACTTATTTACAGAAAAAGAGAAAGAGGAAATATTATCGGTATAAGAAAAAATAAACTGGCAGTGGCTGTGATACTTTTGGTAATAGGGATCAGTGTGTATTGCTATCCCTATTTTACCAATTGGAAATATCAGAAAGAGGTAGAGCAAAAGAGCCTTATTTTTATAGAACAAACCGAGAAAGAACAGAAGAACTATGAAGCGCTCTACCATTTGTTTAAAGAAGAAAATAAGAAATTATTTCAAGAGAAACAGAAAAATCTGACGCGGGAGACAGCTTATGAGAACGCAAATATTGATTTGCATGAGTATGGCGTTGATGTGGATTATGTGGGTTTTATAAAAATTCCGAAAATGAACATTCATCTTCCCATCTATCTGGGTGCAAGTGAAGAGCATATGAAAAAAGGTGCCGCGCATTTAACAGAAACATCGTATCCAATTGGCGGTAAACATACGAATTGCGTGCTCGCTGCACATCGTGGCTATAGCAAAGCAGCCATGTTTCGCGAAATCGAAACTTTGCAGGAGGGAGATCTGGTATATATCGAAAATTTCTGGGGAATACTTACATACCGAGTGAGGAAAACGTTGGTTGTTTGGCCTACGGATGTGGATAACTTATACATTTGTGAGGATGAGGATCTTCTTACTCTTATAACGTGCCATCCATACAGACAGAACAGCCAGAGATACCTTGTGATTTGTGAAAATACATCAGAAGTGCTAGAATAGACGGTAGTTTTAAGAAAAGTAGGAGGAAATATATGAATTTTTATAGAAAAGCGCAGAATCTACAAGAGGAAACCGTGGAACATAGACGATACTTCCACACCAATGCAGAGGTTGGATTATATATGCCAAAAGCAAAATCATATGTCCTTCAAAAGTTGAAAGAACTTGGAATCGATGCAGTAGAATGTGGAAATGGTGTGACAGCAACCATCGGACATGGAGGAAAAGTTCTGCTCCTGCGAGCAGATATGGACGCACTTCCAATGGCGGAAGAAAGTGGAGAACCTTTTGCGTGTCCAACAGGAAAAGAGGCTCATACATGTGGGCATGATTTTCATGCGGCGATGCTCTTAAGTGCAGCAAAATTGTTGAAAGAAGAGGAACAAAATCTAAAGGGAACTGTGAAACTGATGTTCCAAACAGCAGAAGAAACATTTGAGGGCTGCAAAGATATGATTGCTGCAGGTGTTTTAGAAAATCCGAAGGTGGATGCAGCATTGGCATACCATGTGGCTGCAGGTCAGATGAAACCGGGAATTTTCATGTACAATGCAGAAGGCGTTATGATGAATTCTGTAGACGGATTCCGCATAAGAATCTTTGGAAGAGGTGCACATGGAGCATATCCAAACCGTGCGATTGATCCTATCAATATTGGAGTGCATATTCATTTAGCATTGCAGGAACTCATGGCAAGAGAAAGTGACCCGAATCATTGTTGTACGCTGACGATTGGACATTTTGAAGCAGGAACAGTCGCTAATATTATTCCAGATTTTGCAGTGCTGGAGGGAACTATTCGAACGAATGATGTTCATGAGAGAGAACTTCTTGTAAGAAGAATGAAAGAAGTGGCCGAAAAAACAGCGGATGTTTATGGTGGACGAGTGGAAATTGAGATGCTTTCAGAAGTGCCTCCGCTAATTTGTGATTCAGGTGTTACAACAGAAATGGTTTCTTATATGAAGGAAATAGGGATTCCTGATCTGATGGAGTATCCAGGAATTTCAGCAAGTGCTTCCGAAGACTTTGCTGTGATTGCAGAAAAAGTGCCAAGCACGTATATGTATTTGTCAGCTGGATATCCAGACGAAAGAGGACAATATTCAGCACACAATCCAAAGGTACAGTTTGATGAATCGGTTCTTCCGATGGGGGTAGCTTCTTTGGCGTACTGTGCAATGAGATGGCTGCAAAATCACGCTTAAATGCAAGAAAAAATGCAAAAAATGAAGGAAATCCGTCAAAATAATTTAGAAAAGGGTTGTTATTCTTGTGGAAAAATTATACAATAGAAAGTAGAGATTTATTACAATTAAATTACTTGGTATATGTTTAAGGAGGACAACCATGTTTATTCAGAGAGCTGACAGAATGGAAACTGTACATTCTGACATCAGAGGACCATTGTTTGTCGAGGCAATGGAAATGAGAGAAAGAGGAATCGACGTATTAAGACTTAACACAGGAAACCCTGCAACATTCGGATTTGGACTTCCTGAAAGTATTAGAAAAGCAATTGAAGGTCACGAAGACCTTGCAGTTGGATATTGCGATTTCAAAGGTATGAAGAATGCCAGAGAAGCAATCTGCGAATATGAAAAAACAAAAGGAATTCAGGGCATCACACCAGACGATGTATTTATTGGAAACGGTGTTAGTGAAGTTGCATCTTTTGCATTACTTCCTCTGTTAAATCCAGGAGATGAAGTATTAGTACCTTCACCAAGCTATTCACTTTGGGGAAATACAATCCGTCTTACAGGTGCAAAACCAGTATTCTACACATGTGATGAAAAAGCGCACTGGTACCCAGACGTTCAGGATATTCGCTCAAAAGTTACAGATAAGACAAGAGCAATCGTAATCATTAACCCTAATAACCCTACAGGTGTTCTTTACTCAGAAGATCTGCTTCAGGAAATTATTAAAGTTGCAAGAGAAAACAAACTTTTGATCTTCTCTGATGAAATTTATGACAGATTGGTTATGGATGGATTAAAACATACATCAACAGCAGCACTTGCACCAGATCTTCCAATCGTTACATTGAATGGTATTTCTAAGTCACACTGCCTCTGTGGTTACAGATGTGGATGGATGGTAATTAGTGGACCAAGAGAATACACAGAAGAATATCGTAAAGGTATCATTCAGATGACATCTATGCGTCTGTGTGCGAATGCACTTGCACAGCTTGTTATTCCAGCAGCAATGGAAGATTCTGAAACACCAAGAAACATGATTTTACCAGGTGGACGTGTATACGAACAGAGAGAAGCTGTTATCAGCGAACTTGATAAGATTGATGGAATTTCTTACGTGAAGAATGACGGAGCATTCTACTTGTTCCCTAAATTAGATGTGAAGAAATTCAACATCACAAACGATAAGGTATTTGCAAGAGATTTACTTCATGCAACAAATATTCTTCTTGTACCAGGTAGTGGATTTGACTGGCCAGATCCAGACCACTTCCGTATTGTAATGCTTCCAGAAGCAGAACAGCTTCGTGATGCAATGAGAAGAATGGGAGAATTCTTAGACGGATATCATCAGAAAGCTTAAGAATATAGTTTTATAAAAAGCGGGACACCGACAATTTGTCGGTGTCCCGTATGTTTTAGTCAGCGTTGCTGGCTGCAATTTTTACTTTACTCCAAAGATTTGCGATAATCTTCTTTGTCTCTTCATTATATTCGAATACTTCATCATTTTCGTTATCCTGTCTTAATACGTAAGAACTGATTCCATAGAAGTCTCCGTTTTCGCTGGAGAGATCTGTCATAACTTCATTATTTGCAGAAGTATAGCCGACGTAGCTTGAATTATCATACGCGTAATCATACTGTGTAACAAAATTAATGAATTCATGGGCTAATTCTGGATTTTTCGCATTTTTAGGAATAACCATTCCATCAGACCAGATGTTGGTTCCAGTTTCAGGAATGTAGAAATCCATATTTTCATTTTCATTAATGACATAAGTTGCATCTCCGGAATAGATGAGCCCCAGAGCTTTTCGTCCTTGCGCCATATTGTCGATGATTTCATCAATGACGATTTCGGTATCCATAGTCTGTACACACTGAACCAGCCAATCATAAGCCTCTTGAATTTCAGCTTCGCTCTCAGTATTCATGGAATAGCCGAGTGCTTTCAGTGCCATCATAAATGAATCTCTTTCAGAGTCGTAGAGGTAAACATCCCCTTTATACTTTTCATTTAAGAAGATATTAAATCCCTGTTCTTCTAAGTCTTTTACATCCACCTTTGTCTTGTCATATACGATTCCGACAGAACCACAGAAATAAGGGACGGAGTAATCATTATCCGGATCGTATGGAAGACCTTTCAGGTTCTCAGAGATTAAATCTAAGCAAGTAATCTTAGATTTATCTAATTTCTGAAGTAAATCTTCGTTAATCAGACGCTGAATCATGTAATCACTTGGAACGAGGATGTCATATGGTTCATTGTTTGCAACTTTAATATACATCTGCTCGTTGGAGTCAAAGTTTTCCATTACAACTGTTGCACCGGTTGCAGCTTCAAAAGCAGGAATTACATTTTCACCAGTGTATTCGCCCCAGTTATAAATGTGTAATGTCTGTCCTTCGTATGGAAGTTCAGAGTTTCCTTTATAAATTTTAGGAACAACAACAATTCCGCATAAAAGGCAGATAACCAATGTGGCAGGAATTAAGTAGTGATGTTTTTTCATTTCCGTTGTCTTTGGACGCTTTGCCATCAGAATTGGAACAAGGTTAATCACAACAAGTGCAAAGGTAATAATGACAACTACAAGTGTTGAAATCGCGTTAATACTAGGGTTTACACGTTTACTCATGGTGTAGACCATGATACTTAAGTTTTTCACTCCGCCTCCGGTTACGAAGTAGGAGATGATAAAATCATCCACAGACATAGTAAATGCAATCAATGCACCGGAGATAATTCCAGGAGCAATCTCAGGAACGATAACTTTTGTAAGAGCTTGCCAAGGTGTACATCCAAGGTCCATAGCTGCGTCTGCAAGGTTTCGATCAAGAGAACGAATCTTTGGCATTACAGACAAAATAACGTAAGGAATACAAAAGGCAATGTGAGCTAAAAGCATCGTGGCATAGCCCTTTTCTACCTTAAATGTAATAAACAGTAGCATGAATCCAATGGCTGTTACAATATCCGGATTCATCATTGGAAGGTTGTTGATCTGATCCATGACATCTCGAACAATCTTTTTAGAATGACTCAGTCCAATGGCAGCAATCGTTCCAACGACAGTTGAAACCAGCGTTGCAAGAATTGCCACGGAAAATGTTGTATATAATGCTTCCATCATATCCTGGGATGCCAGCATATGCTTATACCAACGAAGAGAAAATCCTGTAAATACAGTCAGAGATTTACTTTCGTTGAATGAGAAAATGATCATGTAAATAATCGGAAGATAGAAGAACACAATCATAAGAATCATCAGTATTTTTCCAAAAGTACGATTTTCTTTTTTCATAAGATTATGCCTCCTTTCCACCCTGATTATGAATTTCAATTTTGCGGACAAGCATCATGAGAAGCATCATGATCATTGCCATAATCATGGAAATTGCACTACCAAAATTCCATTCGCCGACGGTGATAAACTGATTTTCAATCAAGTTACCAATTAAGAAATACTGTCCTCCGCCGAGAAGTTTTGGGATAAAGAAAGAACTTACTGCCGGCAAAAATACCAGAGTGATACCATTCACAACTCCAGGAAGAGATAATGGTAAAGTTACTTTCAAAAATGTCTGAAATGGACTGGCACCCAAGTCTGCACTTGCTTCTAATAAAGAGCGATCCATTTTGCAGAGGGATGTGTTGATCTGCAAAATCATAAATGGAACAAAGTTATACACTGTTCCGAGAAGGACAGCTCCTTCGGTATAAAGAAGTTCGGCACCGCCAAGTCCAAAAAAACCTAAAAGTTTCTGTACAAGTCCGCCTTCGCTGAGGATCCCAATCCATGCATAAGTACGTACTAACATATTGATCCAAGTAGGTACAGTGATTGCAAGTACCAACAGATTTTGTGTACGTTCTTTGCTGCGAGCAATAAAATATGCTGTCGGATAACCGAGGAGCAGACACAAAAGCGTAGTCTTAATCGCAATGGATATGGAACGCCAGAGAATTAATAAAAAGTCCGGGTCGGTAAAGAACTTAATATAATGTTCCAGCGTGAAGGAAAAGGAAATGATGCTGTTTCCGGAATCTGTAAAGGAATACAGTCCAATCAGTGCCATTGGAAGCACCAGCATCATTGCCGCCCAGGCAATATATGGAATTGCCAGCTGCGAAAATTTCTTCATAATTAGAATACCATCCTTGACATCACGTGAATATCTTCCGGGAAGAATGTCAGGCCGACCTCCTGACCAACTGCGGAATAATCCGTAGTGTGAATCTTGAATTCGCGTCCAGGTGTTGAGAAGGTTACACGGTAAACACCTTCCTGAATATCTTCTGGATCGAAATCGTAATCTACACTGATGTCGATACTTTCATCTTCATTTGTCAATTTCCATCCCTGCGCATTTGCCCAGGTTTTAATATCTGTATCCAAAGCCTGAGATTCCATAAGTTCATCGACGGTTGTCTGGAAGTTGAAGGCCATAATACCTTCGTTTGCCTTTTCGTTCTTAATAAATGGCTGATTTACAACGAAAATGCTTCGTTCAATGCTTGTACCATTGGATGTTGAGAAGACAACAGAGTATTCTCCTAATTCTTCCTTGAGGTCATATTCGATGCGGGCGATGGAAATATTTTCATCTGTAGCAGTATCCCACGCCTGCGCATTGGAACGGGCAATGACTTCTTTGTCATCTAATTCGGCTACGTCCTCTAAGTCAACAAAGAAACTGGAGGCGTTGATCATCTCGCTGCCGTCTTCACTGGAAACTTCTTCTGGACGAATCACTCGCATATTAACTGTTACGCTGGTACCAGGAACGGTCTCTACAATAATTTCGTAATGTACCCCTTTAAATAAAGTACTTAAAACTTCGCCAGTCATTTTTCCTTGTGAAACATCAACGATATCAATATCTTCCGGACGGATGACAACGTCTACTTTTTCATTTTCTTTGAAACCAAAGTCTACACAGTCGAAGACAATATCATCAAATTTAACTTTGTAATCTTCGATCATTGTACCTTTGAGAATGTTGCTTTCCCCGATGAATCCAGCAACGTACTTATTGGCAGGCTCATTGTAAATATCTTCTGGTGAACCTACCTGCTGGATTTCGCCTCGATTCATAACGACAATCTTGTCAGACATAGTCAATGCTTCTTCCTGGTCGTGAGTTACGAAAATAAAGGTAATTCCTACTTCTTGCTGGATACGCTTAAGCTCGTACTGCATTTCTTTTCGCAGATTTTTATCAAGAGCAGCCAGTGGTTCGTCGAGAAGAAGAACTTTCGGCTCATTTACCAATGCTCTTGCGATAGCAACTCGCTGCTGTTGTCCACCGGAAAGTAAGGTTGTATTTTTATTTTCATACCCTTCCAGACCGATGAGCTTAAGCATTTTCATAACTTTCTGCTCAATAACGTCTTTACTCATTTTTTTAATCTTTAACCCAAACGCAATATTTTCATATACACTTAAATGCGGAAAAAGTGCATATTTTTGGAAAACTGTGTTTAATTCGCGTTCGTATGGAGGTTTATTGTTGATAATCTCTCCGTCAAAAATAACTTTTCCTTCATCTGTATCCAAAAATCCTCCAAGGATACGAAGAAGAGTAGTTTTTCCACAGCCACTAGGACCGAGAAGCGTTACAAATTCATTTTCATAAATATCAAGATTAATTCCTTTTAAGATTACTTGTCCGTCAAAACTTTTTACAATATTGCGGAACTCAATCAATTTTACTTGTTCCATCTCACATCTCCTCTCTAGAACATAGGTGGTGTTGTGATCCACAACACTTTTGCGTCACCGCTTCCATGATTATATAAGTAATGGCTTTTGCTGCCATCCAGGTAAAAGGTTTCCTGTGCTTTTAATTTGTACTTTTTATTTCCACGTATGAGTGTTACATTTCCCTTCAAAACATAACCGAACTCCTCGCCATGATGAGCGGAAAGTTCCTGGCTGCACTTATGGGAATGAAGTGTGAGTAAAATTGGCTCCATCTCATTCTTCTGCGCGTTGGGAATGACCCATTCAATCGTGTAATCGGACTGTACATCCTCAAAAAAATCCTGTTTTGAGAATACAATCTGCGTTTCTTCCTCTTCGTGGAAAAATTCTGAAAGATTCGTTCCTAAAGATTCCAATATATCTGCCAAAGTGGCGATACTGGGAGTGGTCAGATTGCGTTCTACCTGTGACAAGAATCCTTTGGTGAGCTCGCTGCGTGAAGCAAGGTCATCCAACGTCAGGTCGTTCTGCTGTCGGAGTTCTTTTAACTTTTTACCGATGTCCAAAACCACACCTCCTGTTTTCTAATACTAAACTTTTTGTTCAAAAATAGTGAACTATAATCATTATACATATGTGAGGGAATAAATCAAGAGGAGATACCGTTTTTGCATAAAACTACGAACATAATTGCTAATTTTTTGCTAAGGCGACAAATTTACCTTGATTTTCTGAATCAGAGTGTTAGAATCTTTGAGGGGATAAGAAGAAGTAAAAAAATATATAATACTTTAGGAGGGACATAAGATGGAATTATATTTATGTATTCCTTTTGTAGGAATCTTACTGTGCATAGCAGTGATGCCGCTTGTGAAACCTGTATGGTGGGAAGAACATCAGCCACATACAGTAGCGCTGTGGTCACTGCTCTTTATTATTCCGTTTGCAATTTTGCATGGTGCAGGAGAGGCAGCGGAAATTGTATTGGAATGTATGATTAATGATTATTTGACATTTATTGTACTTCTGTTTGGATTGTTCTGTGTATCAGGAAATATTACAATGGAAGGAGACCTTGCAGGTTCTCCACGCGTGAATATGATCCTTTTGACTATAGGTACTTTGCTGTCAAGCATTATTGGAACGACAGGTTCTAGTATGTTGATGGTTCGTCCAGTGATTAAGATGAATTCTTGGAGAAAGCATAGAACGCATATTATGGTGTTCTTTATTTTCCTTGTTTCTAATATTGGAGGATGTTTGACACCAATCGGGGATCCACCGCTTTTGATGGGATTTTCAAGAGGCGTGCCATTTTTCTGGAGCTTAAAGTTATTCCCAATTCTTGTGTTTAACCTTGCTGTGCTTTTATTTATTTTCTTCTGGATTGACAGAAAAGCATATTGTAAAGATATTGCAGAAGGACGTATGCCAGACATTAGCAAACCAGGAACAAAGATTACACTTCAGGGCCTTCACAATCTGATTTATATTGCGATGATTGTTGCAGCAGTTATTTTGAGTGGGATATTGCCAGAAGTACCGGCATTTCAGAATGCAGCGGGCGAAGTGCTTGGAATCCACATTTATGGTGAGGTTGTGCTCACTTACCCAGCATTGATCGAAATGGTGATTATCTTATTGGCAGCATTTTTATCATTTAAAACAACAAACCCTGAGATTCGTGTAAAGAACCACTTTACTTGGGGTGCAATCAAAGAAGTAGCAATTCTTTTCTGTGGTATTTTTATTACTATGCAGCCAGCACTTATGATTTTGAAAAGTGTGGGAGGAAGCTTAGGATTGAATCAACCAGTGGAAATGTTTTGGATTACAGGTGCATTGTCTAGTTTCTTGGATAATACACCAACATATCTTGTATTCTTGACAACAGCTGGTGCCATGAACTTTACAGAAGGTCTGGTAACAACACTTGGTACAGTTCCAGTGCAGATGCTTGTTGCAATTTCCTGTGGTGCTGTATTTATGGGTGCTAATACTTACATCGGAAATGCACCAAACTTTATGGTAAAATCTATTTCTGATGAAAATGGTATCCGTATGCCTTCATTCTTTGGATATATTTTATGGTCACTGTGTATTTTAGTTCCAGTATTCTTATTGGATACATTGGTATTTTTTAGATAGGAGGGGAAGATATGTATTCAGAAAAGATCAAACATCTTGCAGAACAAATCTATGATTTAGATACAGAAGTTTATGAATGCCTTGGTTCTTCTCTTGGCCGTGTATTTACCGGAAGAAGGGACAAGACAATCGCTGAATTGCAAGAAGAACTTCATTCAAGAAGTGATGGACATATTATTCGAAGTGATCTTGCGCTGATCAGTAACATGGCAAGAACTATTCGTGATAAGGATACACGTAAAAAATTAATGATCAAATATGATGAGATTTTCCAGGAAGTTTTGACACTTCCAACAAGCTTTGCGGAAGGTGATATTGTAAATGAAGAACGTATCAAGTTGAATACGGCAAGCTTGAAAGGAAGATTTGCAAAGGGAGATCATAAAATCATCTGTATCGGACGAACATTCGGAAGTGGTGGAAGTGAAATCGGATTCCGTCTGGCAGATAAACTGAAAATCAACTACTATGATGCAGAAATCTTTAACGAAGTGCTCCGTCGTTTGGATGCGGAACGTGATCAGGTTAGCGACAAAGGTGGCTTCCCATTTATCTTGGACCGCGAAAATCAGGATCGTTATATTGCATCTAAACCAGCGTTTGCAAGTGATCAGAAAACGACACTTGGACAGAGGATTAAGGAATTTGGTCGTTATCACGGACTTCCAAAAAGAGATGCGGTATTCTTCAATCAGAGCCAGTTGATCTGTGACAAGGCAAAAGAAGAAGACTTCGTTGTTATGGGAAGATGTGCAGACGTAATTCTCGCAAATAATAACATTCCGCATATTAGTATTTTCATCACAGCACCATTCGAGCAGCGTGTGGAACGAGTAATGCATGTAAATGAAAAGCTTTCTCGTAAACAGGTAGAAAAAATGTTGAAAAAAATGGACCGTAAGCATGTGAACTATTTCAAATTCTATACAGGACTTGATTGGGGAGCAGCGAAGAATTACGACCTTTGTATTAACAGTGCTTGCTACGGAATGGAAGAGTCTATGGACTTGATTTTAAAAATGATTCATGAAGATGAATAAATAGATTGTAATCTTAGAAAAGGGTAGTGTTGTAAACATTACCTTTTTTATTTTTGTAAGATTACTTGGAATAAATAGAAAAGTAGGCTATGATAAAAACATAGGTTGGTAGGAATGGAGAGAGAAAATGAAGGAATCAACGGGGACATTGACGCAGGGATCAATTCTTGGGGTATTAACAAAATTGTCACTCCCCATCGTGGCGGCGGCTTTTTTGTCTACGATTTATAGTATGGTAGATATGGCGTGGATCGGAATGTTGGGCGGAGAAGTTCTGGCAGGCGTGGGAGCAGGAAGCATGTACGTGTGGCTATCACAAGGTGTTGTAGCACTTCCGAAAATGGGAGGACAGATTCTGGTTGCGCAGGAATTAGGACGTGGAAATCGCGAAGGTGCTGTGAAATATGCTGCAGTAACCATTCGACTTACAATATTATTAGGAATATTATTTGGACTCATATGTGTAGTATTTACCGAACCATTGGTTGGATTTTACCGAATGCAGAGTCCGATGGCAATCGATGCGGGACATGTCTATCTGCGAATTGCCTGTGGGTGTATTATCTTTTCTTATATGGGACAGACCCTGACTGGACTTTACACAGCGCAGGGAGACTCCAAAACACCATTAAAAGCAAATTTTGTGGGTGTAGTATTGAATCTGATTCTAGATCCGGTGATGATCTTTGGGATTGGTCCATTTCCGAAGATGGGCACAGCGGGTGCAGCATGGGCAACGATTCTTTCTCAGGCAGTTACGATGGTAGTAATGCTTGCAGGAATCTGGAAAAATCAGTCCGAAGAAAATGCACTTCGGGATATGAAAATATTTGTGAAAACAGAAAAAATATACCGCAGACACATCTTTGAGATGGGATGGCCGAATGCCGTGCAGAGCCTTGTATATTGCATGATTTCAATGGTGTTGTCGCGCATGGTCAGCAGATTTGGGGACATTGTGATTGCTGTTTTTCGTGTAGGAGGCCAGGTAGAAGCAATCTCCTGGAACGTGGCAAATGGATTCAGTGCAGCGATGAACGCATTTGCGGCACAAAACTATGGTGCGGGTAAGATGGAGCGCGTAAACAAAGGATATCGTATCTCAGCAATTACGGTTGTTTTGTGGGGCGCACTGATTACATTTTTCTTTGTAGTCTTTCCAGAGCAGATTTCGAGTGTATTTTTCCACACATCGGAAGAAATTCAGGAAAGTATCTACTATTTGGTGATTGTAGGGCTTGGAGAAGCTTTTATGTGTCTGGAAATGATGTCTGTGGGAGCAATTTCCGGACTTGGAAATACAAAACTTTGTAGCATTTTAAGCATTATATTTACTGCAATTCGAATTCCAATTGCGTTATGCCTCTGCGCAACATCTTTGGGGGCAAAAGGACTTTGGTGGGCACTTACCATATCAAGTACTTTAAAAGGAATTATATTCTTTGTGGCATTTCATCGTGAAAGCAAAAAGAAGTCAAAGGAGGGAATTTCACATGGATTTGTTGAGGATCGGACAAATTATGAAGGATAAACGTCAGGCGATGGGATTTTCCATTCGTGACTTGTCTGCAATGTGCGGGGTTGCAGCAAGTACGATCAGCCAGATTGAAACGGGGAAAACTTCTCCGAATCTTCTGACGTTGGAATCACTCTGTAAATCGTTGGATATTCCAGTATTTTCTTTATTCGTAGAGGAACAGTCTGGGGTGCAATATGTGAGCGCAAAAGAGCAGAAAACATTTACAAGAAATATTAGTAATGGAAAGCCTTTATTAGAATCTATGATCGTGCAGGGAAATCATGAGATGCATGTGGCAACAATCGAAGTGCCAGCACACACAGATTCTGGAAACTTTGCGACTCACGAAGGAGAAGAGTTTGTCTATGTGTTAGAAGGCTCTGTAGTATTCGAATTGGAGAAAAATGGGGAATACGCATTAGAAAAGAACGATGCACTGTATTATCGCAACTGCATTGGTCACCGTTGGTATAATGGCAGTGACATTGACGCGAAAATACTGATGGTGACAACGTCGCCTTATAGTTTTAATTAGAGGGGGGATGCGAATGAAGCTCAAAAAAGCAGCGGCAGTGATTCTGGCACTCAGTCTGGGGATGAGTGTGGGAATGCCTGTATATGCAACGGGAACTACTACGGAAACAGATTACGAGAATCTGACGCAGGAAGAAAAAGATAAATTATATGAAAAAGAGTTAAAGAAGATTTATAAAGAGCCGGTGCAGTCGAATAAAATAGCGAATTGGCCGAAAGGACCAGGAACTTATGGGGAAGCCGCGATTGTGATGGACGCAGGAACGGGCGCAATTCTCTACGCGAAAAATATTGAGGATAAACATTATCCTGCAAGTATCACAAAAGTGCTCACTGCATTGGTGGCATTGGAAAATTCGCAGATGGACGACAAAGTAAAAGTAAGCTCTGCCTGCGTAGACTTTCTGCAGCCAGGTGATTCCTCTATTGCACTGAAAAAAGGTGATAAACTGTCTATGAAAGATACGCTCTATGCAACACTTCTTGCATCGGCAAATGAAGCAGCATATGCAGTAGCGGAAAATGTTGGAAAGAATGCAGGGCATGATTACCAATGGTTCATTGAAAAGATGAATGAAAAGTGCAAAGAACTTGGCGGTGTGAATTCCAATTTTGTTAATGCAAACGGTCTCCATGACGAAAATCATTACACTTGCGCAAAAGATATGGCATTGATCGGGAAAGAATTGTTCCTTCATCCGGAATTTTTTGAAATCGTTCAGACACCACAATATGTCATAAAGAAATCAAAGACCGTCGAGGAGCATGTTTTTCAACAGAAGCACAAGATGCTGCTGGAAAACTACGAGGCTTATTACAAGTATGCGATTGGTGGCAAGACCGGATACACATCCGATTCTTTGAACACATTGATTACAATGGCAGATAATGGAGAACAGCAGCTGGTATGCGTAGTGCTTCGCGAACAAGGTGGAAAGAGTTACCCAGACACAACAGCACTGTTTGAATATGTATTTAATAACTTTAAGCGTGTAGATGTTGCAGCGTTCGAGACAGCAGAAGAAGTTGGTGAAATCATAGATGTGGTTGAAACCAGCGACAGCGGAATGACTTATCGACAGGGTGGCTATGTGACAATCCCGAAAGACTTTGATGTGAATGATCTGGAAATGAAATTTGAACCAGATAATTCTACCAGTGGAGAAGCAACTTTGACTTACACATATGAAGGGAACCTTGTGGGAAGTGCCAGAGCAACTCTGAGCGATTCATATAAAGCACAGCACACAGCAAAAATTGAAGAGGTGAAAGAAGAGCCAAAAGAAGAGGCGGAGATTTTCTTAGATAAATTTGACGCAAAAGAAAAGAAGATTTTTCTGGGAGCATGTGGTCTTCTGATTGTATTAATTATTTTGTATGTGGGAATAATCATTACTCGAAGAAGAAAAAGAAAGAAGAGACGAAACAAAAGAAGAAAATAGAGAAAATGTGTGGCGGCTGGGCGCGGAAATCCAGCCGTCAAAATCGGTAAAAAACAGAGAAAATAAATTTCTGCAAAAAAAATTAAAAAAGTTTAAAAAAACACTTGCATTTTATATTTGCCTATGTTATTATCAATTACGGTCGCGAAAGACATAAGACATATGGCTCCTTGGTCAAGCGGTTAAGACATCGCCCTTTCACGGCGGTAACAC